>CALHAQ010000001.1 GCA_937931775.1 uncultured Candidatus Altimarinota bacterium
ATTTGTTTTTTCTTCAGGGAGATAATCTAGTTCAACTAAAATATTTTCTAATTCAGCAATGAGACTGGAGTCACTTCATCTTCATAGTGATACATCAAATATATTAGGTAGTTTTTTTGTAGTCACTTGTTTTTTAAGCCAATTAGTAGCCCATTCTGGGGCTGGTATTGTCTTATAATCTAAACTCGTAGTATTTCCTGCATCCACGGTATATCCATATACTTTTCTTTTTCCCCAATACATAGCTCTTCGCAGACCCTCATCCCCATATCACATCCATACATCTATTCTATCATAGCTGTATCCTCTTTGGCCTGCAGGTACTATAGCTCACCCTCTATCTTCTACTGATCAAATACCAAGGCCTTTAAGATAAATCTTTGTACCAAATGAGTATTTTTTTGGTGCAGCTAGCATTCCTGAGAAGACATTTCTTCCAGAGGCTCCTGCTATTCACTGACCATTAAGTATTACTTCATCTTCAAAATTTCCCGTGATATAGTGATTTTGATCGGGAAGAGGAGAGTAGTATGCTGTAACGATAAAGTAGTTGTCACCCTGAGCTGCACTTGTTGTATAAAAAGGAAGCAGAAGACTTATAATAATAATTAACGAAAATAATTTATTCACGGATATATGTTTAGAAATAATATAGATATATTCTAACATAATATATAAGTGAATAGGGAGCACTTAAGACAAAAAAAGAGAGAATATATATTGACATATCCTCTCTTAGTAAGTTAATAATACTATTTTATAATTTCAGCTATATATTCTATTTTTGCCCTGATAAGTTCATCTGTAAATCTTGGTAGTATACTATCTATCTGCTCAGAAAGCTTATTAATATATGCATCACCTCTTTTGATTCTGAGTCTATTTACTGCAATACTTAATTGCCTTTTATCTTCATCGTTTAATAAAGCTGGTTTTATGATGATTTTCTCCTTTATGTCTTCTTCATCTGAATCACTTAACTCAAGTGTTCTATCATTCTCTTCTTCATAATATTCCCAGAGAGCTGATTTTGTTTTATTTCAAAAGTATCAGGCCCCCCAATCATCTTCATTGTGTATGAGTCCTATTTTTTGTTGTAACTGTATAAGAGGTGTTTCAATAGAGCTATATTTTCCATTTATAGATCATGCATACTCTCATAGTTCACTCATAAGTCTTTGTAGGTCCTCTATATCTTCACTATTTGAATCTGGATCTACTTGCAAGTCACCATACTCCAGAATTACTTTATATTTTCCTGAAGCTTGTTTATGGTTATATGTAGAAAAATCCTCTTTTGGTTCTGAAATAAGAATTGCCTCATTGTTTCAGTATTCCTCTCTGAGAGCTGCTATAGTTTTTGGGCCATACCATCCGGCAGATTCATCTTCTCTTCAAGATATTACTCATTGAGAGATTTGAAAATCTATGAGCTCATCTTGTATACTACTATATTTTCCATCTATTTCACCATTGTAGAGTCCGGCCTTTTTAAAAATTTCTTGCAATTTTTTCACATCATCGCTATCACTCGATTCTGGATTAACTGTGAGTTTTGTTAGTGAACCTATAGATGACTCTCAAAATCATAGAGTAATTTGAGAACTAGGAACTACTATTTTTCCCTTTACGGTTCTCGTTCACCAGTTTAGTGCTCTCTTGAGTCATTCATCACCATATCACATCCACACATCTATTCTATCATAGCTATGTCATCTCTCTCCAGCCTTTACTATAGCTCATCATCTATCCTCAATCACTCATATTCAAAATCATTCAAAATATATTTTTGTACCAAAAGGATAATTTGCTGGTCACGCAAGTAAACCTTGAAAGACTCATTTACCAGATGCTGTAGTTACTCATTCACCATTAAGTCGTATATCTCAATAATAACTTCAAGTAGTATACTTTGATTGTCCTGGAAGGGGAGAGTAGTAAGCTGTTACTACAAAATGTGTTTCTTCATCTCCTGCTTGCGCTGTAAATGGAGTATAAAATAGACTCATTATTAGTATGATAGCTGCACTAAGCAGCCGCTTTCGGGGTCACATAAGATATTACAATAATATTTTAAATCTTGACGATTATAAGCATTCTTTATATATATCAAGTTTTCAATTGAGTATTCACTGATTCTTCACTTTAAAAAGTAATAGTGATTAGATGTTGACTTTAAATTTAAAATCATTAAAAATAGTTAAATATATTCTCAATATACAAATTTATGCCTGAAGGAACAATAGATGCTTGACTAGGTACTGAAGAATTAGAAAGTAATACAGTTAAAAAAAGACTTACTGTTGGTGCTACATCACAAACGGGGTGAGAAGAATACTCACAAGCCGTAGAGGCATGATATATTGATATAGTATGAACATGAAGTAAAGTGACTCGTTTTAAAATAGGGAATTTTCATGGGGAGCATGAATCAGGAATCCAACTTCTAAATGAGAAGACAATTCAATCATCTGTAGAAGAATTAAAAGAAGTATTATGTGATGTTCTTCTCTCCGACGAACCAGTTGATATTGTTTTACATGCTATGTCTATGGCAAAAATGTCTGACGATTATCCTGAAGAGTTAATAGAAGCACTTTATTCCACATGAATCAAAATAAATGGACTTTTATTAATATCATATGAAGATGGGTATTCGAATAATAATAGACAAGGTTCACACGTTTATTACCCTGTAAGAAATAGTAAAAAAGCTAAAGAATCATCCGTTATTAAATTATGAGGTAAGATAATTGACCTTATTACTTTTGATTCTCCAAGTGCAAAAGTAATTGGTCTAACATTTCTTTGAGTAGTTGGAGATTTTGTTATGTTTTTGGATAAAAACCCTGATCATCCAATAAGTCTAATGTATTCGTGATTACTAAAGGAATTTTTATGACCTAGTTATGATTCGCTATTAGAAGCCTTTGAAAAATTCCCACTGAGATGACCACTAAAGAAGGGGCAAAGAAGTATGAAAACTCTTGCAAAGAATTGAGATTTAAACCCTGTTATCAATGAAATCTTATCTACATTAAGTGCATGAAGACTCTCGTACATATCTGGGATATTATCAAAATTGTATCTTACTTTAAGTATCTATGGATATACCTCTCGCATCAATGCTATAATGGAATCTCCTGATGAAAGAAGTCTTCAAAGCTGGGATAATATATCAAAGTTAGATGTACCAAATCATATAGAAAAACAGATGGAAGATAACTTTTCTATTCTTAAAGATAAGATCAGTTTTAAACCAACCTCTACTATGAGAAGAAATACTATGCATGTAGAGACTGCTAGGACTAGATCAAATGATGCTCCTCATTATACAAGACATTACAAGTTTAATCCTGAGCACTTATCTACTATTAGTGACCATTTTGGTATTTGAGCGTATATTCTTTCTGCTAATATGTGATATAAGAGTGGCCTTATTTGAAGAAATGAATATATAAAGGAATGAAATCCTGAATCTCTACTTTTTGCTGGTGATGATATTAAGCTAATACGTGAGTCGGCAAAGTGATGAAGAGATTGCATTACAATAAAGTCTGATGCAGGAAAAAATGAATCATTTGCTACTTTGGTTATTGCTGATCGACCTAAAGAAATCCAAAGCGAACCACAAGAAGGTTTTGATATTCCTATAGAAGATAAAGAAATAGACCTTAATTCCTTTCCTCATAGTAAACCTTGGGCTGATACATTTCATGCATGAATACCTAAACGTTACAATGGGATAGAACTCGACCCTCTTGCTGCAATTGTTGAACATATTTGATTTAAAATTGCAGGAATGCTTATTAATAACCCTGATGATGCAATAATTGCAGAATTGAAGAGTAATTTTGATAAGTTTAAGAATTTTTCACCAAATAAAATCTCATGAAAATTTGCTAAAGATAAGAAAAAAGACTTACATCCTAAATTCGAGAAACTTATTGAATCATTAGATCCTGATTATTACAAGGATATTCAAATCAAAATAATTTCAGCGAAATTTGTAGAACCAACAAATGGTATGATGCCATATTTAGTAATAGGTACCGAAGAAAGAGTTTGAGAAACAGTTATCTCAAGACATGAACTAAGATTTAATTAATATAAATAAAAAAGACTTTTAATGACACTTATATACGTTCCTTGATTCAATGATGTGAAACAGACTCCAAGAGCACTTAGAAACATTCTCTGAAAAGATAATATTTCTGAATTAAACCTTCCATGACATGATTGAGATAATAAAGAAATAGAGTATTCACTTAGCTCTACTTCTAATATACTTCATGAAACCCTTACAAATCAGTGAGCTAACGTAAGCTGAATAATAACATGATCTATTTCTGCCTGGCCAGTTTTGGAAGCTATTTTACAATCCGAAAATTATGTGGAAGAAATACTTCTTATAAATCCTGCATTTAATCCTGTTGCTTGTGTCTCACGAATGTATAATTGTAATCCAAAATTATGAGATAACAGCATTACTACTCAAGATGATTTCCTTGGTGAAAATGATGATTTGTATACCTCTTTAGTAGATGGAAAAGTAAAGTGAAATGCTAAACAGTTTAGGAAAGACCTGCACCGTTTTGAATGATTACATTGAAATACAAACACTAATTTTTTAAGTACTTTAGATGCTATTCGTCAACGATGACATGAAGTAAGAGTATTACTTAATCCACACGATGAAGTTATTTTCGGAGATAATGAAGATATAGGGTATTTCTGAGAAGTTGAATGAGTAGATGATACATTAAATGGAAGAGAATCAAATGGTAATGAGAATGTAGAAGCATTTTATTCTCATTTACCAAACTTTACTGAAACAAATAGATCAATGGTTAAAGAGTTTTTTAAAAAATAACATAAATAAAAGACTTTCAATTTTGAAAGTCTTTTATTTATGCAGCTATTCTAACTGCTTGAATATTTGGAAGTATCTCATCTACAGGTACAGCATGATGAGTTTCATTTCAGGGTATAGAAGACGTAGAAATGATTTCGCAACCTGTAGCATTAGATATAGTTTTAACCAAATGAGGATCAATGATTCTATCTCCCTGATTCATATAAAATTTTACCTTAGTTTCTATTCACTTTAGGAGTTCAATTACCGATGTTGGATCTTTGTATTCTTCCATCTCTCTCATAACGGTCTCAGCATCAACATTTGTCTCCA
>CALHAQ010000002.1 GCA_937931775.1 uncultured Candidatus Altimarinota bacterium
TGACCAATAGTCCCGATATTCATATGTGGTTTAGATCTGTCAAAAGCCATAATCGTAAAATAAAAAAATAATAATTAAAAAGTGTACTATAATGTAAGAAAAACGATGGAAAAATCAAGATTAACTTCTTGCTTTTTTTACCTTTTTTTCAATAAGTTGCATTGCTCTTCTAAGTTTTCGGTGAGCATGTCCTGTTAGTCTAGGCATATTATATTTTGTTAGGATTTATACCGTATTTTTTAAGCTTCGCTAAAACTATAGTCATAGCATTAGTAAGCCACTTAGTCTCTCATTCAAATGCGATTCTTTCTTTAAGCTTCTTAAAGTGAGTAATAGAATTACCTACTTTTCATCCTGTAACAGGACCTTTCTTGTTTACCGAGTAATTTACTCTTCTTGGTCTCTTATTTGCTGGCATAACATCCGAATTTGAAATATAAATATGGTGGAGAATAGGAGAGTCGAACTCCTGACCTCTCGCGTGCAAGGCGAGCGCTCTAGCCAACTGAGCTAATTCCCCAGATAAGAACAAAAATATGTACTTATCATTACTTTTCGCTTCATTAAATGATTAAAGAAAAATAACTCTGCGTACGTAATCGTCTTGATATCTTTGGCATAAATGGCGGGAGCGACGGGACTCGAACCCGCGACCTCCGCAGTGACAGTGCGGCGCTCTAACCAAAACTGAGCTACGCCCCCATTCCTAGCCGAAAACAAAGCTTCATCTGAAACAAAGCGAGGGAATTATATAAAAAAATAGGGGCTTTGCAAATAATTTTGTGAGTTTTTTATAACTCCTGGAGCTTTCATATAACTTGCTTTATATCCGTATATCATTTTTTGTCCATATATGTATAGAATTCTTTTTCTATCCTCTCAAAACAGTCTGTACCCTCTTTGCCAAGAACCGTACCAAGTTGTACCATCGAAGCTCCAGCAAGGAGATGTTCAAATACATCAACTCATGATTTTATTCCACCACATCATATAATCGTCACTTTATCACCTAGGAGTTTATAAAATGAGCGGACGTTTGCAAGAGCAATAGGTTTTACATAGTCTCATCCAAGCCCACCAAGTCATCACTTTGGGGCTATAAGAGGTTGCTCTGTTTCTGGATCTATTATAAGGGTATTTCCAACTGAATTAATACAGGTAATAAAACTTACTGGATACTTCCTGAGTACCTCGGCCATCATTTCTGTATGTATTGGATCAAAATATGGTGGGAGTTTAAATCCTATCGGCTTATCTCCAGGGATAGCAAAAAGTTTTGCAATAAGTTCATCTGATCATTCAAAATCATAAGCTATTTGAGGTTTTCCTACAACGTTTGGACAAGAAAGATTTACCTCAAGCACATCGACATTTTCTTCATTTTGAAAAGCTGTAACGAGCATTATAAAGTCTTCATGTGAAAACCCTACAATAGAAACTACTATCGGCTTATTTGGAAACTGTTTTTTTAACTCAGCTGCGTATTCTATATATTTCTTATATCCATGATTCGCAAGTCCTATAGAGTTTATACTCCCCAGTTCTACCTCACTATATCGAGGCAAAGGGTTCCCCTCTCTCGGTTCTGGAGAACATGATTTCATCATAATTGCGCTACTAGTGGAATCTCAAAGACTACTTAGTTCTTCAAGAGTTGTACACCGAGGACCAGAAGAGTTATAAATTACTCCTGGAAATTCAGTATCTCAAATTTTTGCTGTAAATGACATAGTGTAGTTATTATGAAATAGATTTAATACTCCAAGCTAGGGTTTCTCCAGCTTTATATGGTACAACATTTCCATATATTTCTGGCACTGTGAAGTCTTGTTTTTCGAGAGTGACAGTTTTCGTATTTGGAGTAAGTCCATATATATTTACCGCATTATCACTAACAAACTTCTGGAGATTTTCAAGTTTTCCATTTTCTTCAAAGAGCTGTGTAAGTACCTGCAACGCAATAGGAGAAGTAAATACTCATGCAGCACAGCCGCAACATTCTTTCGCGCTTTGAGGATGTGGAGCGCTATCTGATCCAAAACTAATTTTAGGGTGAGCGCTGAGAGCTGCTGCGAGAAGAGCATCTCTATCCTCATATCTTTTTGCAATCGGTTTACAAAATAGATGTGGTTGAAGTGCTCCACCAGCGACATCATCAAGGGTGATTTCGAGATGCTGAAGCGTTATAGTTGCATGGAGGTTTGGATACATTTCCATTGTCTCAAGTGCTACTTTTGTCGTAATGTGCTCCATGATTATTTTGAGATTTGGAAACTCTCTGGCTATTTCTAGATAGTTAGGCATAAAGTTTGCCTCTCTATCCATTACAAAATCTCCTGTTTCCCCATGAATTGAGAGAATCATTCAAAGATCCTGCATATCTCCAAAGATCCTCTTATTCGTATCAGAAAGAATACTTGTTATCCCTCCTTCTGAGTTTGTGGTTATCCCTGCAGGGTAGAGTTTAATAGTAGTTACATAGTCTTTAATCTCTTCAAGAGCATTTCTAGTAAGTCATTCATGAAAAAAAACAGTCATATATGGAGTAAAATTGTCACTTCATACTGACTGCTCTATTCTAGATTTATAAGCTTTAAGATCTTCAAGATTCATTACAGGAGGGACAAGATTTGGCATCACAAGAGCACCTGAAAAAGTTTCACTCGTAAGTGGGGCAACAAGGTCTCTCATATCTCCATCTCGAAAATGGATATGCATATCGAGAGGATTGTGTATTTGAAATTCCATATATTTTTAAAACAAAAAATAAAGTACTTTTTCATAGTACTTTACTTAACTCTCTTCTCAAGAAAGAATAATATTTGATGTGGAAAGTTTGTGGAATATTAATTCCTCATACTTTCAACTAACTCTCCCCAATCATTCTTTGGTTTTTCAGAGATTTTTGCCCCTACTGGGATTTCAGGGAAATTTTTCCTTTGGTCTTCTGGGGTATTTTCATCCCAAAAAAGCTCAAACTTTGGTGGAACAAAACAGCTAATAATAGGGATTCCATCTTGCTGGTCTTGCTCATACCTATTTCATACACAAGCAATAGCTACTACTTTTCATCATAGGTCTTCTAGTACCTCTCGCATCTTTGCAATAGTAGTACCTCTACTCACGATATCTTCTGAAAGAATAATTTTTTTTCCGCTAAGATCCACTGCATGACGCTTCAGGTCCATATTGTTGTTATTATTTTCTGTTTTCTCTGTGTATATAGATTGATCAATTCCAAGCTTCTTTGCAAGAGCAAGAGAAATACGCACACTTCACATTTGTGCTCACACAACTACATCTGCCTGTATTCTTGCCATGCGAATTTTTGTTGCAAGTTCATATGTAGCCCTATCTATAACACTATAACTTCTTTCAATTGCTCCAATATTTATATATGCGTTTGAAAGTACTTTACTTGTAAATCGAACATATTTTCATCCTTCTGGACGAAAGTAAAAAGCTCCTATATATGAAAGTATTTCTTTCCAATCCCCAGTATATAGTACTTTCTCAAAATTATATATATGACTAGATATGTACTCTATATCTTCTATCTCAGTAAAGAATCTATTTATAGCTTTCGCTGTATCCTCAGCACTGAGTATAGGCCTCCCCATAACTATGTTCGTTGCTCCTTGACGAATTGCTTCTGCAGGGGTCATAACTCGTTTTTGGTCACCTGTATCCGTTCCTGTAAAACGCACTCATGGAGTAACTATATCAAAGTCATTCCCAAATACTTCTCTCAGAACTGCTGCTTCATGAGGAGAACATACTATTCCTTGTATCCCTGCGTCAAGAGCAAGTCTCGCAAGACGTAATACAGAATGTTTTGCAGTATTATCAAAAATATACCCTGTATCATCGTCATCTAATGATGTCATCGCTGTAATTCATAGAAATTTTATATGATTTAGATGCTGTGTTTTTGTTTCTTGAGCGAGTTGTAGCATTTCAGAACCTCAACTTGCATGAAGAGTGATATATTCTACTTTCTCTCATAATCCTGATTTTTTGAGTTGGATTATATAGTTCTTAAGAGTATTAGGTATATCGTGCCATTTAGGGTCAAGCATAAATTTACAATCTATATCTTGAAATAATTCCTGTATTCATTTGAATCCAATAAGTGAAACTATGTCGTGAATCTTAAAAATAATTCTGTGCTTATCTTGAGTATTGTCTCAGAGTACTTTTTTCACAGTTTCTAAAGCTTCTTCTGGAGATAGATTATCAAGAGCAATAATGAGTTTATTCATATAAATAGTTGTAAATTATTAAGCAGAAAACGGAATAACAATATCTTTTTTATGCGCAGAGTAAAACGGATGTTCTTTGATTATTTCTAAATCATCAATATGCAGCTTCCCAATATAGAGACTTTCCAGGGATCCTCACCCAGTAAGATAAGAGTCTACTGAGAGAAACCCGTTTACATATACGACATCTTTCATGAAAACTCCTTCTTTACTCGGATCTTTGAGTCCTCTTTTGAGTCTCAGCATATAAGCAAATACTCGCTCATAATCATCATCATAAAACTCTGCAAGGTGTTTCACAAGTCGACGATATGAGTGTTTTAATGCATATTGGACAAAGTAATATCTCTCAAAAATCCCGTAGTATTTTTTATCTCTTGGAGTGAGGAATCTGTTTTGATTATAGATTGCTATCCCTTCATCTGTTTCTATATACCCCGCACTTCATTTTGCAAGAAGTGAAAAATTTGATTTCCTTCCATTAATTTTCCTGAGGTAATGCCCTTCTATTTCATGAGCAATTATAGATCTCATTTCTCTTTTTCATACAGTTGCTCCCTTTCTAAATATAAGAGCATCTCCCTTCATAGTGAAACGTGCTGTAGTATCTGCCTGCAGTATTTTTACTTTGATACCATATATATGATTAAATTTCTTCATATAATCTTTTATGTCTTCATAACTCAAAAATTCTTCTTCAGCTTTTATTTCATCTCTCTGAGTGATTTTCTCTTTTGCTACAGCAAAATTCTCTTCAACTATATCTCCAAAAACTTTTTTACTATACAGAGTCATATCCGCAGCGTTTTGTTGCACAAAAGCTCTCAAAAAACGAATTTTATTATGCACTTCTTCTTGTTTGTCTGAGTAGAGACCAGAAAGAGGTATATCTGGTATTTCAATTATCTTTAATTCATGTTCAAGTTGGTCAAGATCAAAAGGAATATCCTTATATTCAAAGTTTGGAATATAATTACCTGATTTTTCTATAAATTTCTGTCTTTCAGCTTCTATATTTGTAGGAGTAATATATTTAAGTAAAAGGAGTTTTTTATCAATTCTCACTAAGGCCTTATCTATTTCTATGAGTTGTGATTCATGTATTTTAGTAATAGCCACATTCTTTCACTTTAACTCATTTTCATTTATAAGAACAGGATTTTCTCACTTTTTATACTTAAATGGATCTACCAAAAATCATTTGAGCGCATTGGTCCCAAGCCTTAGATTTTCTTCTCAAAGATCAGAGATTTTAAAAGATATACTTTTGGGAATATCTAAAATTTCACAATCAAGCTTCACTCTTGTTTTGTCTCCTATCTCTATTTTAAGTATATTTTCTACGAAACTTTTAGAAATAAAACTATCTCCCATAGATATTCGTATATCTGCTATATAGCTTAAGGTTTTTTCATTATAAAAAATCTTAAGATACTCTCTTTGTCCTGCAACTTTCTTTCCCGAAAGAGATTTGATTTTATCTTCAATATCTCAGGAGAAGAGATCTCTTCAAATTCGTACTCATTTTTCTACAGAACTGACATCAACTCCCTCAACCTTGTCAAGCCTGGTTTTCAGTGGGGCAAGATTTACATTTTGGATTTCGAGTCATGGCCTAACATTGATCTCTAGTAGTAGAGGGCCGTCTCTTTCGTCAAGCACTACATCACATCAAAGAAATTTAATCCCCGTTACTTGTTGTACTTGTACTGCAAGAGAAAGTATTTTATCCCAATCAGGAACTATCATTCCGCGCACATCCCCAATTCCTGGAATAGACTTTACTATTTTTCATTTACTTGAAATATAAGTAAGTCGTCCAGAACCAATATCTATACCCGCAGCACAAGCTCCTCAGTGAATATTTGCTTTTCCGTCCGACTCTTCTGTCGGGATACGTATCATAGCCATTACTGGAACCATATTATAGGTTACAATCCTCAAATCTGGAAGACCATACTTTCCAAGAAGTTCTATTTCCTTTGTAAGGATTATCTTTTTTTCAATAATTACTTTGTCACGGCCTCATGAAAGAGAATAAAACCCATCCAGAACATAGGTAAAATGCTCTGAGAGTTTCTCAGGAGAATATATGTCTCATGAGTTCGTGACAAAGTTTCACTGAGTATTTATCTCATCAATAATTAATATTCACTTCCCTCAGTATCCATTATTAGGTTTTATAACAAATGGAGGCTCATATGCTCGTATTTTCTCGAGACTTATTTCTGAGTGTTTTGCTATTATTTGAAGTGTTTCTGGGACAGCTACCTTATGACGAGCAAGAAACTTTTTTGTAGTGAGTTTTGAATCAGCAAGTTTTTTTGCAAGCTTAAAATTCCCTCCTTTTATGTAACTAAGGTTTCTTGCATTCTGCCCAAGAAGTCCATGAGATTTAAAAAACATATATCTATTTTTTTAAGTATCTACGTGAAGATAAGAATCAACTAATTCCCCCTACAGTCAGAAATACTATAGCTTCTAATAAAAGAACTGAAGGTAAGTTTCATGTATATACTTGAGAAAATTCTGAAAGCTGGAATACATATCTTAAATTCGAAAGAAGGAAGAGAAATAAACTTGTTGCTATAATAAAACTCACTCCTACATACATCATTCCCTGGAGTGAAAATGGTCCATATATAAAAAGCTTACTTCATCATACAAGACGAGTGATATAAATTTCATCTTTATAGTAATATATAAAATTCCCAATAATTGAATATACAATAATAGCTATAGAAACAATAAATGTGACAATGATAATATACAAACCTATTTGAAGAATATTGAGTGTAGAGATAACTTTATCTATACGCTCAAATTGACGAGTATAAGTAGAAAATGACTCCTCTCAAACAAGGTCTCATTCGCTTGCATTCTCAGTGAGTACGAAAAGTTTGTTTTCTATAACACTATTAAGTTTCTCATATTTTTTCAGTGGAATATTTTCAAGTGTGATCGTCTCTGGAAGTGGGTTTTGTCTTTCTAGTATATTTACAAGTTCAGGATCTCTTTCTCGAAGTTCTTCAAGTACTTCATCTTTGGTCTTATATGTAATAGATATCTCAGGAACTGCTTTTTTGAGATCGTTCTGCAGATCTATGACTTCTATAGAGTTTTTATCATACTCTTCATCTAAGTATAGAGAAATAGTAAGTCTCTCGTTTATACTATCAATTATCCTAAAACTCACATCATGGAGTACTAAAAGTATATTGATAAAAAACATCAGGAGCGTCAGAATAATCACAGAAGAAACCGAAAGAAAGGTGTTTCTTAAAATGTTCTTAGTTGCGTATTTAAAAAGTCTTGAAAGCATTGATTATTGGCAGTTATATATTAGCTTCGCAGTTTAAGAGTTTTGGAGCTTTTTGCAAATGCTTACTTATTAAAAATATGCATTCAAAAAACCGAAATCGTCAAGCTATATATTTTGCAAGATACTGAGAATATATGCTAACATATAAAGGAATTTATAAAACTAATTAGATATTATGGCACTTGAAAAACTCACTCCAGCCAAAACGGAGATTCTTGTAAAAGCTGCTGAAGACTGAGAAATCACTCCCGAGGAAGCTAAAAAAATAAAAGCTCTCATAGATCGACTCGATCCTAAAGAGCTTGATAAACTTGATAAAACACTCCGAGATAATATTGTTGCTATTATAAAAGACAGCCTAGAGGATAGAGAAACGCTTTTATTTCAAAAATATGCTCAAGAAATAATTAAAAGCGATATAGAGACTAAAGGAAAGGTTGAGGTTTTCAAATTTCAAACATACTACAATAAAATAAAAGGCTCAGGTTCAACTATTTCTGTAGATTGAGTATTTGGTAATGAGACACTCGAGGCTATAAATTCAAACATTAGACTAACTCAAATATTCTTTGTAGAACTTGGAGCTAAGAATATTGATGGTACAGAGCTTAAAGTTGATGGAAAGTGGTGAGATAACTCTCAAGCAGCAATGACTGAATATTTCGGAGAAGCAAAAGTAAGTGCTGAAGATATTCTTCCAGCTCTCTCAAAAAAGACTCCAAAACTTGCATCTGGACCACTTGCTCACGAAGATTCTCTTCGTAAAATATCTGTTTCTCCAGAGCAAGCTATTTCTTATGCGCGAAAACATATTGGTATTCCAGAAAATATTACAGGTGAAGCATTTAAGAAAAAAATCGCAAAGTTTCAAAAAGAACATAATCTTCGTCCAGATGGTATAATTGGAAGAAATGTATATGTAGAAATGTTCACTTGAAATACATACTTTAAGGATGGTAAAGTCAATATACTTGATGAGTCTGGAAAAGATATCGATCTCAAAGTTCTTGCAGATCTCAAGAAAGTACTCATTGATGGAGACTATAGTAGTACAAATAGTATCAAAATACGTTCTGCACTTAAATTATTTTATGAAACAAGATGAAAGGATCCTGATTTTGATAAAAAATATAGAGATTTCTTTAATTGGTTTAATCATGAAGAAGCTACATTTAAGGAATCACCAAAAGGAAAAGAAATAGAAAAAGTAGTAAAATCAAAATCTAGAGATATCTATTCTATAATCCAGGATCCAAATAAGAGTTGGGCAGAGAAAATAAAAGAAATTGCAACAGATCCTACAACTATTATGTTTGGGGCTCTTCTCTTTCTCTTTGGAGTTGTATGAGGAGATACAAAGTATACTGATAGTTTCATGAAAAGACTTTGATGGGTGCTATGAGGGGCATTATTTGGAAAAAGTATTATCAACAAACTCTGAATTGATAAAGCTGCAAATGATGCAATGAATTATATGAGCTCCGAAGAAGCTCAAAAAAGTTTCGATACGGGGAGAGAAGGAGTGAAAAAACTCTGGGAAGACGGTGTCACTGCAATAAAAAAGGCAGGGTGAGATGTCGCATGATTTGATACTTCTGCTGTAGGAACAAAATACAATTCTCTTCTTGATTCATTTAAACATAGAAGAAATACTCTTATGGATAAGGTTACTAAAAAACCTCTTATTAGTGATGAAACATTTACAGGCCTTTACAGTAGCGTATTTTCTGATAAAACTTTCTTTAACCTTTCTAAAGACGACTTAGCCAAAATTCAAACAAAAGATCAATTATTTAATGTAATTTGAACTGATGCAGAAAACATACTTAATAAACTCAAATTATCTGATACTGATGTTGCTAACTTTGTAAATAAATACCTTATTCCTGAAATGAAAGGGCATGACTTTGTAAAAGACCTTTTCTTTAGTTCACAAATAGCTGATAAGCTCAATGATGCGATTTTAAGTGTTGGAGCAACTTATATTTCAGGGAATCCAGAACTCAATACTATTGTGCAAACAGATCTATCAAATCTCGCTCATACAGATTCAAAATCTCAAAAATCTGCTGTAGATGCACTCTCTGTAGCTGTAATAACAGCAAACGCAAGTGGAAGTAAATCCATTAATTTTGATCTTAGTAAATTTCCAAGTCTTACAAATGATGAAAAAAATAAGATAGAGGTTGTACTCAAGCGTATTACATGAATACTTACCCTTCAAAATGATATACAACTTATATCAAATAGAATATCATCTGTAAAAATAGCGACTTCCTGAGCTCATATTTCAACTGTTGAGACACTTGAAAAAGATTTCACTAATATAAGAAAAATAAAAAGTGAAGGGAAAGACCTTTTGACATCATTTAGTAATGGTAAAGTTCATACAGTAAACATAGGAAACTTTAACTGGGCATCTATTGACGAGGCATATGAAGCAAAATCTCTTGAAATATTTAAAAGAGCAGATGATTTAGGTGCTAAAAAAATAGGTGGTATCGATGTAAAAGCAAAACTTAAGCGTATTGAAGAGAACAAAGGAGCCTTAGAAAAAAATAAAAATATCAGTGATCGTATTAACTCAATATGAGAGCTTCCAAGTACGTCTGCAAGTCCGTTAGAGATGAAAGCATGGTACGATGCTAATATCGAATCTATAGAAATAATTAAAAGAGAGAGATGATCTATAACAAATAGTGATCTCATCAAAAAAGTAGATGCATTGATTTGAACTAGTACTACTCCTGGAAAATATCAAAAATTTATAGAAAGATATAGTTCTTCGGCAAAAAAGGTGTGAGAAGAAATAAAATCACTCATAGCAAAAATAGATGGAATACCAGAAGATTCTATGAGCATAACATCTTATGCACAAGCCAGGAATATATTAGAGGAAGTTACAAGAAATTACGATTCAACTCTTGCTAAAGTACTTCCAACATGGACGAAAAAATCAGGTGATGATATACTTATATTTTTCAAAAATCTCATTAATAATAAACCTACTGATTTTAATGCTCTTTCTGAAACTGCAGATAGTATTCGTTATCTCGATAAAAAACTCTCCCTAGATAGTAAGGTAGATATTTATTCTGTTAAAGATGCTATTACGACAAAAATTACTTCTCTAGAAAGTGGGATAAATATAGATTTAGATCTAAATAGTTATGACATATCTACAGCATCAGATATACGAAAAATTAAAGAAAAAGTAACTCAAAGTTCTGCTATAATTGATGTTTTTCTTAGTAATAAACTTAGAGAAGATAATTTAGAGAAGTTACAAAAACAAGTATCACAAATTGAAACAATATTTATATCAAAAATAGAAGCTGAGACTGACCCGAAAAAACTTAATATTCTTTATGCTCTTTATGAAAACGATTTTAGAAACTTTTTAAAAAGTAATGGAGAAATAGTGTGAGAATGGTTTCAAAGATATTTTAAGAGTCAGGATAAAGTAAAAGAAGCTTATGAGAAAAAGTTAGAAGATTTAGAGTGAATAAAAATAGAAAAGAAAAGAGAGAAAATATTAAAGATGCAAGCTTGAGACACAAAAGTCTTATGAGTTGTTAGTATAATTACATCTTTTCTAGAAACACATAAATCTAATAACAATATATCAAAAATTTCTACAGATCTATGAAGTCTTCCTGCAGGAACTACTATTGGTGATGTAATAGAAATTATAAAACTTAGAGATTCTGATGATACCGTTAAAAAATTACTCACAGAAATATATACAAAAATAGACTCACTAATATAAAAACATGACTTCTCATATAAAACAAAATCCATTTCCAGTAAATACTAAGCTTTTAGAAAATCCATTTTCAAAAGGTAATTCGGCATGAAAAAAAGTTGAATCATGAAAGACTAGCCCAAAAGGGAAGCTCACATGAATAGACAAGGTAATACAAAAATTATCAGAATCCGAAGAGGCTCTACTAAAAGCATATTCTAGATACTTAAGTGAAGTAAAATCCACTCTCTCACCTACTAATCTCAAAACATTAGAAGGACTACTTTCTAAAATATGATGATCAACTGAAAAATCTGAGATCATTGCTTATATGACAGAACTTCGAAGTATAGTAGATACATATAAATCAAATGTTATCAGTACTACAAATACTGCAAAAAAGAACGAAAAAAATTTACAAATATGACTTCTTGAGAAAGGACGGCAAATTGTCTGGGGAAGCACAAGTCTGAGAAAAATACAAGCTATAGAAATAGATGGTGAAGTAAGTAGTCCAAAAGATTTTTTAGAAAAGCTTCGAGAACTTGAAAGTGTTTTAAACTCTACTCCAGAATTTCAGGCACTAGCAACTAATGAACAAAGTTCTATTGTTTTATGACTCAGACAATTATCTACCAGTATTAAAAAATGACAGAAAACACAACTAGATTTCTTAGATGATACATTTGATGACCTTGCAGCTCAAGTAGAAGCTGATAGAGATGGTTGAAGTGTGACTATAAGGACTTGAGGAGGTGTTATCGAACTAGCAAATAAAAAAGAAGCCTTTAAGCTTATTAAAGCTCTGAAAGAAAGTGCTCAGGATGAATTTGAGTCTG
>CALHAQ010000003.1 GCA_937931775.1 uncultured Candidatus Altimarinota bacterium
GACAAGAGTATGTCATTTTTCAGTATCTCAAATCAATGAGGTAAAGGAAGAAATAGAAAAAACACTGGAGAGTACGAGGATAACTATTAGCGAGAGTAACACTGGAGAGATAGAAAATTTTATTTTTTTAATACAGATATATTCAATAAAAAAACTCCCAAGTATGAGGGAGGAAAAAATATTAAAAAATAGTGTTTTAGTGAATTCAAAATTCCCCCTGACATTGAAATATAGATCGACTCAGAGAGTAGGAAATATTTTACTATGCACAAGAGGAAGAGTGAAACAGAGAAATATAAGGAATATTCGAGTCATATTAGATAGCTACTTTTTTAAGTAGGAGGGGAATCTGAGGGAATATATTTTCAAGTTTATATATGTCTTCTGGACTCATCCAGACATGGTCTTTTATTTCTTTTTCTTGAATCTTCATAGATTCGAGATTATCGACACAGGCATGGAAAATGTATTCACATTTTTTTGTCTTTCCAAACTTCTTAGAAGTATATTTTATCTTATACATTGCTACTGGTAATACTTGTTCATGTATATGTTCTATGCCAAGATCTACTTTATCTCAGAGGAACTTTATTTTTAAATTAAATTCTTCTTTTATCTCTCTTTTGAGTGCCTTATGAAGAGTTTCTTCAGGTTCTATATGACCACCTGGAGTTGTCCAGTCTGTAGATTTATGATGCATGACTAGAAGATATTTTCCTTCAGAATTCCTCAGAAGTGCCCGTACTACTTGTCTCATATATTTGTGATTAATAATATGGATGAAGTATATGCGACACAAAAAAGGAAACAAATTTTTGTTTCCTTTTTATATATTTTTTGTCATATATGTACCTTCGAGCTGGTACCCTCTTTTTTCATAATATTGTTGTACTCAGACTCATGCAATAACAGCCACCTTGGAAACTCACTCATGCTGAGCAGCGAGTCTCTCTGCTTCTATCATAAGTTTTTTTCCAAAACCAATATGTTGTCCAAACTTGTTTCATTTCTCTCAGATAGACATTTGGTCTCAGAACGTATGGATTTCCCTGATGAGAGCTGCTGATTTGAGCTCTGGGAGGTAATCAGTTATACTTGGAAGGAGAACTCTATTTGGATCTTTGTTTTCTTCTTGCGCTTTTGCGTCGTCCGTGGTCATCTCAAAAGTTTGCTGCGAACTAGGGTTGATGATACTACTTGGTATTCTCAGACGTAGGAGTGAAAAAATGGTTCTATCATCTGGATCCTCGTAGGTCATAAAATATTCTATCCCATCTGATGCTTCGTATTTGAGTGTTTTGAGAACAGCTTTTGTTGGATCATTTGTTTTGTCTTTGATTTCACGACTTCTAATATCTGTCATGATTCTTCACTGAGATATGAGTTTATCCTCAACCAATTGACGAAGATTTGAGAGGGTAGAACCATGAAGTATTTCACTTGCTGGAATATCTCTATAGGTTCTATTAATTCTCACGTATTCTGGAACAAGCATTTCTAGGTCACACATAAGATCAATAAGGGTCTGGTCATCATAGGCTGTAAATCATCATGCCTTCCAGATATCTGTAAGCTCAGCTTTGTCTGTTACCATCATTGGATAGATTTTGAGTTCATCAGGCCGAAATAGTTGATTTTCGAAACACTCTTTCATAGAAGCTCTATCATTTTCTGGATCTGCACCCATGAGGTTCGGCATCATGTGTGCCACGACTTTAAACCCTGCATCTTTGAGCATCTTTGTTGCTCATATGCTTTCAAAGTTTCCATGTCCTCGTTTGTTGAGCTGATTTATTTTGTCATCTGTTGTTTGATATCCAATTTCGACTCTCGTTACTCCGTAATTTCTGAGTCTCACTATTTCTTCTGGGGTAATCCAGTCAGGCCGAGTTTCTATAGCCATTCCTATGACACGTTGAGGTGATTTTTGATTTCTTTCTATTGCTTCTTCTAGGGTCTTTGATTCATACATCTTGAAACCTTCTTTAAGTTTGAAACTAGCAAATCTATCGTGAGCATAGTCTGTTTTTTCTATATGAGGTTTCATGTCTTCATAGCTATTGAAGGCATCATAAATACCTTTAATAAAATCTTCTTGATATTTTTTTGGATAAAATGACCAAGTTCCTCAAATAATACGAACATCATTTTTTTCTATTTTATGACCAGTTACTTCTAGTGCGCGGAGCCTATTTTGTATTTGAAGAACGGGATCAAACTTATTGAGCTCTGCTCTCATTACTGCTGGTTCATGTGGGATATAAGATTTTGGAAGTCATTCAAATGTGGGACAATAGACACACTTTCCAGGACAACCCCAAAATTTTGTCAGGAGTGAAATAACCGTTACTCCAGAGAGACTTCTCACTCATCTTTTTCGCAGAAGTCTTCTCATGATATCATCTTCTGGGAATTCTCCCTGTGATACTCGCTGATCATATCTCTCAAGAATCCTGATGGAAGGAAAAGGTTTTGGTATATCATACCCCTTATATGTATCGTTTTTAATTTTATGAAACTCCTGCTTTGAAAGATCTGAATTTTTTATTAATTCAGCTCTTCCAGCATCAATGATAGCATCGAGAATTTCAGTAGTATTTTGCATCTAATTTACTATAGATTTATAACCAGGGGATTATAAAGATGTAGATATAAATAGCAAAAAATATTCTTACAGACTCAGAACCATAAATGTAAACAGATAAAACCTCGATTCATGGGAGTTTTTTTATATACTTGGTGTATATATTTACTTTTTGCATGCATTTATGAATAAAATTTTATTGAGCATATTATGTTTTTTTTGTTTTATACTTCAAACTTATGCAGTAGAACTTAAAGTCTGAGTTATCGAAAGGCCACCATTCTCTTATGAGGAAAATGGTGAATGGAAATGACTTTCTGTAGATTTGTGGAAATCTATTTCTAAAAAGAATGACTATAATTATAGCTTTGAGGAATTTGAGGAGTTTTCTAAAATGATAGATGCAACGAGCTCGGGAATCGTAGACGCGTCAGCTGCAAATATATCTATCACTCTAAAGAGAGAAGAGAGAATGGATTTCTCTTATCCGATATATGATTCAGGGCTTGCTATGATGGTAAAAGATAATGAAATAAAGCAAAATGTGTTTGCTGAGGTTTTTTGTTTTCCTAGAGTTATATTTCTCCTCTCATTGCTCGTATTACTGATGTTATTCTGGGTATATTTTCATTTTTATAAAGAGCATAAAGTTTCACGAGTAATACTCATTTTCATCGTTCTATATTTCTTATGATGTGTGAGTTATATTAATTTTTTAGTAACTTTCTATGAAACTCAGAATCTTCAAAATTCTTCTGTCTTACAGTCATATAAAGATAT
>CALHAQ010000004.1 GCA_937931775.1 uncultured Candidatus Altimarinota bacterium
TTGTGCAAATGTTTCAAAGTGAGTAGTCTTAATACCCTCTGCAGCGTCTTCAGCATCTTTCTTTTTCAAAGATACCATAATATTATCTAATTCACCTGACTTACCATCTGGTCAGGTGAGATAATTTATAAGGTTATCATAAAGAGCATTAATCTCTTCTCATGATATGTTTCCTTTATTTTCAATTTCTGATAATTTTTGTCTGAAAACATCTAATTCTTTAGAAGTTCATATAGGGATACTAGAGAGAGAAACACTAATAGCTTGTATTTTTGGGAGATTTTCAGTAATTTCAATTTCAGATTCTGTATCATGAATACTCGTAGGAATTCAAAATTTATCTGCAAAAATAGCAAATGTCTCTCTGTTACATAAACATCCATTCTTTTTAAATTCTCTTTTAGTTTTTACTCATTTCTCTTGAACAAAAGTAAAAAACGACTCTAATTCAGAAGGAGAAATATCTGTTGATTGTAAAAAAGATATCATTTCATCATATCATTCAAACCCACTAAATTTTTCCTCTATATAATCAAGGGCCTTAATATCTCACTGAAATTCTTGGAGAAGTGCTTGTGAGTCAGCTCAGGTCTGAGCAGTTTCTTTGAGCAGTTCTTGTTTCTCTGCCTCTGCAAGAGCTTTCAGTTCTGGAGTCTGTATCTTTGAAAGAAGCTCTCCTATTTGAGCTTCAGCATTTCATGATGGGTTTCACTCTGAGCTCTGATCTAGGGTCTGAGCTTGAGGGATTTCATCGTAGGATGGACCTTGAGATAAAGGCATAAAAATAGAGTAATAATTAACTATTATTACTCTATCATATACTTAGTATTGTTGCAAAATATCTATGATTTTGTCCCCTTAGATAACGAATCTAAATGAAAACTTCTACCCGCAGCTCACAGAATACCATATTTTGGGTGACCACTCTCAATTTTAGCAAACTCTATCAGCATATTAGGAGTATATTCTCTTAGATTTTCAATAGTTGCTTTAGATACTTTTCATGATCATACCTCTATTACAATATCATCCCTCCACGCTTCTAGTGTATCTTCTTCATAATCCGCTTTAGCATTCTCTAAAAATTCAGCTTCACCATTTGAAAGCATTTCTGCTACTGGGCTATCAGCAAGTGTTTTATAATCTATACCAACGGTACTTACTCTATATGAAATACTTGTAGCTTTTACATCAGCAGCCAGAACATCTTTCGCTTGTGCAGCAACAACTGTAGCTAGAAGAGTAGTAAGAGCAAGTCTTCAAAATCATCTTCTTGTAATACCTTCATGAGAATTCTGAGGTATATCTGTTACTTCTGTAACATCAGGATTTTGTAGAGTATTAGTCATAATATTATAGTTAAAAAACTAATATATGACTGCATTATACCCCGATTATATACTCTCGTCAAAACAAACTTTTGAAAATCATTTGGTGTTTGAAAATTTCTGTATATATTAACGGACTTTTGCTGAATTTTTACCTCTTATTTTTAGCTTAAAACAGCAAAAAAGTATTGCTTTTTATAAAAATGTATTTTATTATTTTTAATGAAATTATATAATAAAAATGTCAAGTTAATTTTCATAAAAATTAAACTTATTTTTGTAAAACACAAAAAAAAGAGAGAAATATCTCCTTTTTGTATACAAAAGCTGTACAGCTAAAAACGTTTTTAACAGAGTCTGCACAATATTGTGCAAAACTTGTTATACTCGGTACTTCCAACCATCTGATTTGAGATGATTTTCGTGCTCTTTGTACTCCGGCATTATGTCAGAAACCTCTTTCCAAAACTTTGCTCCATGATTCATTTGCCTGAGATGGCAAAGCTCATGAATAATCACATAATCTATAGCTTCTTTTGGAGCCATGATGAGCCTATAAGAAAAGTTTAGAGTCTTTTTACTACTACAGCTTCCCCAACGCGTAGAAGCGCTCGTGATACGGATTCATTTATGAGTAAATCAGTACTTTTCTGCTAATTCGTTACATCTAGGAATAAGATATTTTTTTGCCTGAGCTTTATAAAACTTGAGAAGTTTATCTTGGCATAATTCTCATAACAGACCTCTCTGAACTTTTCCAAATAAATACCACTGCTTGTCTATATTTCTCTGAGAAATTTTCGCATACTCTTTTTCTATCCAAGGAGTATTTTTCTTAATAAAAGCATCTATCTGAGTTCTAAGGAGAAGCTTTGGAGCCTTAACTTGTAATACTCATTTACTATCAAAACGCATGGAAAGAGATTTTCTCCAAGATTTTGTAATATTAATTTCATAATCTGCCATCTATAATCTTATTTTTCCTCAAAGTAAGAAAAAATCAGTAAAAAATTATTATTTAAAATTTGGATTGTGAATAATTCCAAAGAAGTTTCCAAATGGATCTATAATACTAGCCATAATAATCCCTGAGCCAACATCAGTAGGAAGATCTTTCACAGTAGCTCAAAATCATATTAATCTATCTAATTCGCTTTTCACATCATCCACTCACCAATATACTTCTACAGTATTTCCAAGCTTGAGATATGAAGATTCTCTTCTAAAAATACCAAGTTCATAACCTCAAATATCAAATCAAATATAGTTGTCATTTTGAAAATATGGCTCTTTATCAAGAGCAATTTTGTACCAATCAGCAACCTGCACAATATTATCTGACTGAAATATACAACTTCTGAGTCCTAACATAGATTATTAAATTAGATAATATATTTTCTATCTACCTTACCATCAACGATTTCTATTCCATCAGCTCTGAGCATATCAATCTTTGTCTTCATTCACTCTCCTGCATTGTAGCCTGATACTTTTCCCGAGTGAGCTATAACTTTATAGCAAGGAAAAACTCATGGTTGCTCATTATACTTCATAGTCATCGCAATCTTTCGAGGATGTACTCCAAATACATCAGCAAGAGTCTTGTAGGTCATGACTTTTCCTTTTGGTATACCGAGAAGGTATTCGAGTATGTCTTGTTTTATATCTGGCATTTTATTTGAGAGTTGCAAGCCTGCTTCTGATTTGTTTTCTCAAAGAATCAAGCTCTTTATAATCGTAAAAGAATCTAAGTTTCTGATCTGCTATAGTATTTCATTCTGCCTTTTTTCTCATCACAAAATAAGTAAAACTCTCAGCTATATCTTCTCCTGGATTTGTAGCTGCATATTCCGTTACAAAACTCTCTGGAGTATCATCATAAGCATAAATTTCTTCATTTCGGACTTTTTCAAGATAGTCAGCATCTGGCCAAAATTTGTCTATAAAGTCATCGAGATAAGCTCAATTATTGAGACACCCTTCTTGAAGTAGATTTCCTGTGCAGCTTTCAGAAAAACGATTATAAAGAGCCTCATCATCTGATACTGGTGCATATCGAACCTGCGTCTTATTTAGAGTTAATACATGTGCAAATTCATGAATAAGTGTAGCATATGATTCCTCTGGTTCAAGTACTCAATCAATATAAAATGCAGAGAGATTCACTCCAAGTATCCATTTATTAATATCCTCATCTGTTTGTACTACATGAGCCGCAGTATCAGAAGCATCATCATTTGTTACTTCATATCTTATAAAATCTCCTCTCTGTGATAGAGGAATGAGGGCTGTAAATATGTTCCATACTTCCTGGTTTTTTATATCATCTGTACCATCTTGCAAGTTAATAGAGTCTCCAGAGATAGAATAGGCTGCAAGTACTTCTGATTCTCCCTGCTGCTCATGATCACCCGTAAACTCTCAAACCTCATACTCCTGATCATCATCATAGTATTCATCCTCATTATAGTAACACATTTGATCTTGTTCATCATAGTATTCGTCACTATAACACTGATCAGCTGTCATATTTCCAAAATCACCTGCATATTCTCAAAGGTAATAGTAATATGAAATATCATCTGAAATAATTTCAAGAAGGACTCTCTGTTTTTCCGTGAGTTGTCGCGTCTCAAGAGCATTATCTATATAACTTACAAAAAGTTCAGCAGAAAGGCCATTTGACTGATCGTCTATAAGCTCAATAATCTGATTCTCTACTCTATCAAGCAACTCTCAATCAGACTCTGAAAGTGAATACCCAAACACAGCTGTAGCGCTCAAAAAAGCGAGCAGTATAAAACTTAATAATAATTTTTTCATAAAAATGAGGATTAAGATATATAAATATATGCTAAAACTATATTCTAATCCTTTGAAATATCAACTTTTGACAGCTGAATACTACAAATAATAACAGCAATAATCATTACTGAAAATACTAGCTGTATCGCTCCTCTTTCGATAGAATCAACGAAGTATAAAAATATAAATGACCCTATCCAACCTATAGCTTGGAACCATTCACGAATCACCATGTATTCACTTCTCATATTTTGATACCCATCTATTTTATGTAGCACATTATCACTCATAACTTTTTGAGGGATAGAAAATAGGAGCGCGAGAGCTGTGATAAGAGAAGAAAACACTACAAGATATTCTATACTATCAAAAAGTACGAATCATAAAAGCGAAGCAGAATATCAAAAACCTAAGTATAATATAGATTTTGAATAATGTTTATAATGCACAAATTTTCCAAATATATAACTCGCGATAATACTTACTATAGAAAAGAAAGATACTAATAATCCAAGGTCTAATTCTACTGAAACGTAAGTAAAAAGTATAATAGGAATAAGTACTTCAATAATAGAGTTAGAAAATGAGAATGAAGTCAGTGCGTAAGTATACAGCACCTTCGATACTTCCCCATGAGCAAAACATTTTTTAAATACTCATACTATATCAAATTTCGTAGAAGATTTTGATTCTAAATCTACAAGTCCAATAAATGCTCAAGCAATAAAAAACATAGCTCCAAAAGCAAATGCTATACTATATCACTGTCAAAGGTAGTTATATGTAATTATAAAACCTACAAGAGCTGGTGTGATAATAGACGCAACCGTTCTCAGGGCTTTCCGGATTCATTCAAAATTTCATCTATTAGCTTGAGTTGTGAGATCAAACTGTGTATTATGAAAATTAATCCAATAAATACTATTAAAAAATCATATAATAAAAGGAATAATAATCAGATGGTTAATAGCTGATTCTCACAGGTACATGATCCAGAGATACACTCCTGCAAAACCAATTAGAGAAAAAACGTGGAGAAGATTTCTATATCCTTTTTTTACAATAGGTGCAAAAATAGTAAAAAATACCATATGAGAAATGAGATATATCAGATTGAACATAGCTACCACTTGAATGTCCTGAGTTTGTTTCCAAATAAATACATTAAGAAATATCTGAAATACATTCTTCCCTGATTTAACGAGCACATTTGCAATGAGAATTCGTATTGCTCTCCTATCTCAGATTTTATTCGACATAAACTTTCTTTATAAATATACTTATGAGTATAGTAGTTTTTAATATTTTTGAAACTCTTTCCCATGCTCAACTTGCAAGTATTTAATACAGTCCAAAAAGCTAAAAGTAGTATTCTAGTGGTTACTAAATACTGGGATAGAGAAAAAACTCAGCACATACTTAATGAATCGCTAGATCATTATCATGATATTTTTCTTGGTATCTGAGAAAATAGAATAGAGGATATTACAAGCAAAAGTCTTCCAAGAGAGCATGTACACTTCATAGGAAATATTCAATCTCAAAAGATTTGAGATATAGTGAAATATTGCTCTGTGATACATTCCCTCTCAAGTCTCAAACACGCTCTCAAGATAGACAATCAGTGACTTCCTATTTCTGCATTCATACAAATAAAACTTGATAAGAATAAGGATATCTGAATTTCAGCAGAAAATCTAGCTTATTTCCTGCAAGCATGTAGTGAGTTTAAAAATTTAAGTATCATCTGAATTTCAGGAATGTGAGCATGAGATGTCTGAGAAGAACAAAAAAGACAAGAGTTTAAAACTCTTGTCTCACTTCGCGATAAGCATATTCCTAATTGACTC
Organism: uncultured Candidatus Altimarinota bacterium; assembly: GCA_937931775.1. Classification (GTDB taxonomy): domain Bacteria; phylum Patescibacteriota; class Gracilibacteria; order BD1-5; family UBA6164; genus JAACSU01. The sequence continues at coordinate 5,984 of CALHAQ010000004.1, forward strand.
ATATCAGCTGGAACTTCCCGAGATTATGAAATCGCATTGAATGAGTGAATTGATATAGTCAGAGTTTGAAACGCGAGTATTATATAGTTTCTTCCTCTTCTCATTCTTCTAGGCTCAGCATATCTCCACTTCCTGGGAGTGATTGCCCCATAAGACTCTCGAGTTCTCAGTACATCCCGGTTACAGCAAAAGTAGCTCTTTCTATATCTTTCTCTCTTCTCTTCCAGTTAGTCTCCATGGCTCGACGCTCTTTATCTATTCCAGATTTGAGATTTGAAAATACATCCACCATCATATGCATTTTAGATGAAAATTCTTCACTACTCAGGTAGCTATACAGCATCTCCATTTTTGCATCTTTTCATTGCATACTTGTTTCTACTTTTGCTATAGCTAGGAGTCTCTCTCTCAGAATACTTGCAACCGCAATAGAGTATTCAGGAAGACATACCATAACTCCGTCTAGCATACCAAAGTGCACTACTCATTTTGGCAGAACAGTAGTTACAAGCACAGAGATATTTCCTGAGATTTTAAGAGAGTCTTCTTTGAGCTTCATAACCCAAGCATCTTGCCAAGATTTCGTATTTTTTGATTCCCAAACAATCGTTCAAGCTTTTTGCCCAAAGTTATTATTTACATATTGTATCAAATCTGCTCCTTTTACTCCTGTCGGAACATCTTCTATACTGTCTACCGGGAAAGCCCTATCGAGTGCAAGTTTTATATCTTCTTCTTGTATATCTCCTTGTATTTGCTGACTTCCCTGTTCTGATTTTCTTTTGAGATCATCAATAGTTTTTTTCATCTGTTCTTGTTGTTTGAGCATCTCTTGTTCTTTCTTTCTTCCCTCTTCTTGAATCTCTTTTATTTTACTATCGAGAGCTGTTGCCTGAGTTTTTGCCATTTGTTCTTCAAGTTTTTTCTTTTCGACATCTAATTTCCTTTGCATCTCAAGTTCCCCATTTTTTGCAGCCTCTTCGAGTTCTCGCTGCTTCTTTCTCATTTCAAGTTCTTGCTTTCGGAATTCATCTTCTTTTTTAGATTGCTCTTCGAGTCGTTTTTTCATGTCTTCAAGCTCTACTGAATCTTTTTTCGCTTGTTCAGCCATTTTTTGTTCTGCATATTCTTGGGCTTTTTTTCTCATAGAAGCACGTTCTTTTTCAAACTCAGCTTCTAACTCAAGTCTATATTTTTCTTCTGATATCTTTCCAAGATCTATTTGCGTTTTACAGCTGGGACAAGTAATAGTTTGTGACATAAAAAAAGAGTTCAATAAATATTGAACTCTAGTATATCGATTTCACATCGAGAAAAAAGAATTATTTCAGAGAAAAAATAGATTTCTTTTTTACTGGTGAGATCATCAGGTGTGGTCCTCTAATGATATAATACATAGCAGCAAAGTGATATGCAATGA
>CALHAQ010000005.1 GCA_937931775.1 uncultured Candidatus Altimarinota bacterium
AATCTCATAGGGAGAAAATACGACAAACAAAAAGTATTAGATATCCTCGATACGATGTTTATTATCGAGAAAAATGGAAAACTCGAAATACCTCTCTGGAGAAAAGATCTTACAAATATAGCAGATATAGCTGAGGAAGTAGCTCGTCTAGATGGATATAACAAGGTAGAAATGACGGTGCCAAGAATCAATCTATGAGCAGTAACTCAAAATCCTCTCTATATAGCAAAAAGAGAAGCAAGAAACTTTCTCGTGTCAAAATGATATTACGAAATGTATACCTACTCTTTCTTGGATGAAAATCTGATGAAAAAGACTCTTGGAAACACACAAGGTCTTGTTCCTATGAAAAATGCTCTCTCAGAAGAGCTCACACACCTAAGGTGAAGTCTCATCCCAAACCTTATGCAAGCTCTCGAGGATAATGCTCGAGAATACAAAAATATGAAACTCTATGAATGCGAAAAGGTATTTATTAGAGAAAGCCAAGACACAGTAAGTGAACACTATGAGCTTGCAGCTGTAGAAATGCATAGCTGAGATATTGCCTATTATAAAACACTTAACTCCCTCAGAGACTTGTTTGCAAAGCTTTGAGTTGCAAAATATGAATTCAGTCCTATAAAAGACAAAGCAACATATGCACATGGAGGGAGAATAGCAAATATCATCGTAAGAGGAAAATCTATAGGACAAATCTGAGAGATACACCCAAAGGTGGTAAAAAATTTCTCTCTCTCAGGAAGAGTATGATTTTACACTATAGATATGGAAAAACTTTCTCCGGCTCTCTATCATACCATTAAAGCTCAGGATGTTTCTAGTTTTCAAGAAAATAACTTTGATATCAATTTTGTCGTTGATAAAGCTACTCCTGGGAAAGATATTATCTCTACTATAGAAAAATGTGATACACTCATAAGAAAAGTAGAGCTTTTTGATATCTATGAATCAGAAGAGAAACTCCCTGGGAAACGTTCTCTCAGTTTCAAAATATACATACAATCACTCGAAGGAACACTTGATGATAGCTTCAAAAATGCACTCATAGAAACAATAGTTAAAAAAGTGGAAGCAAAGTGAGGAAAACTCAGGTAAAAAAGACATGAAAATCATTTGACTAGCTTGTTATTTTTTATATAATCCCGAGGCTTAGTACTAGGTTCCTATGGAATCTATGGCCCCAAACCACACTAATTTATACACATTAATTATTCGAGAATGCCTATCATAGCATCTGCAAAGAAAGCGCTCAGACAAAACAAGACAAAAAACGCAAGAAATACTCACTTCAAAAAAATGTACAGTGAGTCAAGAGTTGCTTTTGAAAAAGCAATCAAAGCTGGAGATCTCAAAGCTGCAAAAGCACTTTATGTGAATCAAACTAAAGGAGGATCTACATCAAAATCGGGTTTACAATCTGTTATTGATAAACTTGTAAAAAAGAATATAATCCACCCTAACAATGGTTCTAGAAAAAAATCAAAATTCGTAAGAATGATGAAAACTCTAGAACAAGCTTAATTTCTACCTATCTGAATGAAAGAGAAAAGAAAAAGACTTAATGGTGACATACGGGCTGACAGAGTCCAAGTTATACATGAATCTGAGGGAAACCTCTGAGAAATGTCTCTCTCTGAGGCTCTATCAAGAGCAAAAGAGGAAGAGCTTGATCTCATGGAAATGAGTCATAAAGACGGTGTTACTATGGTAAAAATTCTCGATTACGGGAAGCATCTCTATAGACAAAAAAAAATAGATCAGAAACAAAAGCAAAAGTGAAGAGCTCCTGATATGAAGACTATTCGTATCACCTATAAAATAGGAGAACACGATCTAGAGGTGAAAAAAAGACAAGTTGAAAAATTCGCAGCTGATGGACATCCACTTAAAGTAAGTCTGATGCTCAGAGGAAGAGAAAATCATTATGGTGATCTTGCTGCTACAAAGATAGATAGTTTTATTGAAAGTATTGCAGAGTTCTATACTCCACATGCTCCAGTAAAGAGAACAGGAAATGTATTCAATGTAATGCTCAAAGTTAAAAAATAATTTATTTATAATTCAAAGCTCTTATGACACTTAAAACAAGAAGTGGAGTTAAAAAAAGACTCAAGGTAACAGGAACTGGAAAGATTAAACTTGGAAAAGCTTGTAAAAGACATTTACTTTCAAATAAATCTAAGAAAGCAAAAGGACGAAATAAATATGGTCTTATTGTTGCAGATGCTGAAGTAAAGAAAATTAAAAGACAAATCCCACACTCACTGAGAGGGTAATATTAAACTGAAATACTCGTAAGTATTTCTACCACCATATAATTTAACAATACAACAATGGTACGTGTAAAAAGAGCACTTATGACAAAGAAACGTCATAAAAAAATCCTAAAAGCTACAAAAGGATTTAGACAACTAAACTCAAGAGTATTCTCAAGAGCAAAAAATGCTTGGATGAAAGCAGGTACAAACGCTTATATCGGAAGAAGACTTAAAAAAAGAGATTTCCGAAGACTCTGGACCGTTCGTATTAACAACGCTGTAAGAGCAGAAGGTTCTACTTATTCTAAGTTTATCAATCTTCTCTACAAGAAAAAAGTAACACTCAACAGAAAAGTACTTTCTAATATGGCTATTAGTCACAATGAAGTATTCAAAAAAGTTGTAGCATTCGTAAAATAATTAAAGGACTCTTCGGAGTTCTTTTTTTTGTAAAATATATTCTAAACTCTCTAGATCTATGCAAGCAAAACTCATACTCGAAAACGGAAAAACACTCATAGGAACAAGTTTCTGATATCAATGACATACTACCTGAGAAACGGTATTCAATACTGGAATGATCTGATATCCAGAAACACTTACCGATCCTTCTTATAAATCCCAGATTCTTGTATGTACCTATCCTCTTTTATGAAATTATGGAGTTCCAGATTTCAAAAAAGAGGATATTTTTTGACTTAAAAAACATTTCGAATCAGATAACGTGCATATTGCAGCACTTATAGTCTCCGAATACTCTGAAAACTTTAACCATCACGAATGAGAAAGCTCACTCTCACAGTTTCTCATAGAAAATAAAATCCCTGCAATCACTGGGGTAGATACTCGTTATCTTACTCAAATGATTAGAGATAATGGATGTATACTCGGAAAAATAGAAATAGGCAGTGAAAAAAATACTCTCCCATTTCATGATCCCAATATAGATCTACTTTCTTATGAAGTAGGTACACAGAAAAAAATGATATATGGAAATGGGAAAAAACGTATCTGTCTCATAGATATGTGAGTAAAGAATAATATTATCAGAAATCTTCTTCAGCATGATACTACAATTATTAGAGTTCCCTGAGACTATCCATTTATGGATGAAATAAATGAATTTGATGGAATATTTATATCTAATGGTCCTGGAGACCCAGCACTTTATACTCAGACAATTTCAGAGATTAAGAAAGCTCTGAGAAAGAATATTCCTATTTTTGGTATATGTCTTGGGAATCAACTTCTTGCTCTCGCAGCATGAGCAAAAACCTATAAGCTCCCGTATGGACATAGAGGACAAAATCAACCAGTGCGTGATCTCAAAACAGGAAAATGTATCGTTACTTCTCAAAATCACTCTTTTGCAATAGATGAGTCTACTCTTCCCTCTACTATAAAACCCTGGTTTCAAAATATTAATGACGAGACAAATGAATGAATACTTTTCACAAAGAAAAATGCGAGCTCCGTCCAGTTTCATCCTGAAAGCTCACCTGGACCACAAGATAGTACCTACCTCTTCAAACAATTTATATCTTCACTCTAAAAAATTTATATGAAAAAATTTAAAAAAATTATTGTTCTTGGATCAGGTGCTCTCAAGATTGGAGAAGCAGGAGAATTTGATTATTCAGGAAGTCAGGCAATAAAAGCTGCCAAACAAGAAGGAATTAAAACAGTGCTCGTAAACCCAAATATTGCAACCGTACAAACAGATCCTGGATTCTCTGATTCTCTCTATCTCCTTCCAGTAACTCCGGAGTTTGTAGAAAGGGTAATAGAGAAAGAACGTCCAGATGGTATTATGCTCTCATTTTGAGGACAAACAGCTCTTAATTGTGGTCTAGAACTCGAGAAATCAGGAGTCCTTAAAAAGTATGGAATTGAGGTGTTAGGAACACCAACTCACACCATTGAAATCACTGAAGATAGAAAATTATTTAATAGCGAACTTGATAAAATAGGGGTAAAATATGCAAATAGTGAAACAGCTGATTCAGAAAAAAAAGCTATCAAGATAGCGCAAAGAATATGATATCCAGTACTTGTACGAGCAGCATTTGCGCTTGGAGGCCTTGGAAGTTGATTTGCTAATAATGAGAAAGAACTGAAGTCTCTTCTAAAAAAATCATTCTCTTATTCTGACCAAGTTATTATAGATGAAAGTCTCAAATGATGGAAAGAACTCGAGTATGAAGTAGTACGTGATTGAAATGATAATTGTATTACAGTATGTAATATGGAAAATTTTGACCCAATGTGAATTCATACTGGTGAGAGTATCGTCATAGCACCAAGTCAAACACTTTCAAATACAGACCACCAAATTATGCGAGATGTTGCTCTGCGTACTATCCGTCATCTCGGGGTAGTTGGAGAATGTAATATACAATTTGCCTATGATCCTCATTCATGCCAATATAGAGTGATAGAGGTAAATGCGAGACTCTCACGTAGTAGCGCGCTCGCATCAAAAGTCACAGGATATCCTCTCGCATATGTAGCAGCAAAAATTGGTCTGGGGTATAATCTCGACCAGATAGAAAATGCTGTAACAAAAAAGACAACTGCTTTTTTTGAACCAAGTCTTGACTATGTTGTAATGAAAATACCACGCTGGGATCTTGAAAAATTCGAAAACGTGGATCAACGTATTGGTTCTGAAATGAAATCTGTATGAGAGGTTATGGCAATTGGAAGAAGTGTGGAGGAAGTAATGCAAAAGGCTATTCGAAATCTTGATATTGGAATGAATGGCCTTGTAGGAAACGCTTTAGAATTTGAGTTTGAGAAAACTGATCTAGACCATGCCACTCCAAAGAGAATATTTGCAATCGTGCGAGCATTTCTCAAAGGAAAGAGTATAGAATATGTTCGAAAAAAGACACAGATTGATCCATTTTTCTTAGAAAAAATACAAAATATAGTCATCACTCGTAATGAACTTGCAAGAAAAGATAATAAGCTCTTAGTGGCTGATAAACCCCTGGTATATACTGCAAAAAAACAATGATACTCTGACGCTCAAATAGGAAGTATTATACATCAAAGTGACATGTATGTACGAAAATTTCGAGAAAAAAATACTATTCTTCCAGCTGTGAAAAAAATAGATACACTTGCTGGAGAATTTCCAAGCTTCACGAACTATATGTACTCTACGTATCACGGAACATCTCATGATACAAAAGCTTCAAGAAAAAAGAAAAAAGTTATAGTCCTCTGATCAGGAAGTTATAGAATCGGATGTAGCGTTGAATTTGACTGGTGTAGCGTCTCTACCCTCAAAGCCCTTCAAGCAGAATGATATGAAACCATTATGCTCAACTATAATCCAGAAACGGTTTCTACTGATTATGATTCCTCAGATAAACTCTATTTCGAAGAAATTAGTCTCGAAAAAGTCCTAGATATTTATCATTTCGAAAATGCATCTGGTGTAATTATTTCATCAGGAGGACAGATTGCAAATAATCTCGCAAACAAACTGAATGGGGCTGGAGTGCATGTCATGGGAACACATCCAAAAAATATAGACAGAGCAGAAGATAGAAACAAATTTTCAGGAATTCTCGATTCTCTCTGAGTAGATCAACCAATCTGGGAAGAACTTACGAGTAGCAAAGATGCACTAAAATTTGGAAAGACCTACTGATACCCAGTTATTATCAGGCCATCATATGTCCTCTCAGGAGCAAATATGCAAACTTGCGCAAATGAAAAACAGCTGAAGAAATTTCTCTCAAAAATAGCGCATATATCTCCAGAATTCCCTTCTGTAATATCAAAATTTGAATCAGGAGCCAAAGAAGTAGAAATAGACGGAGTTGCGCAAAATGGTCAGCTCAAGCTCTACGCAATTACTGAACACATCGAAAATGCAGGAGTACACTCGGGAGATGCTACAGTAGTTATCCCTGCCCAAAAACTCTATATAGAAACTATTAGAAAAATAAAAAAGATATGTAAGCGAGTTATTAAAGAGCTAGATATCACCGGGCCATTTAATATACAATTTCTTGCAAAAGAAAATATGATCAAGGTTATAGAGTGTAATGTCCGCGCGTCTCGAAGCTTCCCTTTTGTATCAAAAGTTACAGGATATAATTTCATCGAGTACGCGACTAAAGCGATTATTTGAAAAGACATATCAGGAAACTATAATACCCTAGATTTAGATTATGTATGAGTAAAAGCTCCTCAATTCTCATTTCATCGGCTCAAATGAGCAGACCCAAAGCTTGGTATAGAAATGGCTTCTACAGGAGAAGTATGATGCATCTGAGAAAATATCTACGAAGCATTTCTCTCAGCAATGATCTCTGTGTGAATAAAAATCCCAAAAAAATCCATCATGGTATCTCTCGGATGAGCGCAGGATAAAACAGAGTTTCTAGGAAGCATGAAAATACTCACGACTCTGTGATACACTATCTATACTACTTCTGGGAATCATAAATATTTCAAAAAATACTGATATGATACCAAACAAATCAACAAACTTTCTGAAAGCTCAAAAAATAATGCTCTTACACTCATGGAAAGTGGGAAAATAGATCTGCTTATCAACTCTCTGACAGAATCAGATGAAAAAGCACATATCCATGATGGGTATATGCTCCGAAGAAGTGCTGTGGATAAATGAGTCAGTCTTATCAATAATACTAAGGTAGCAAAACTCTTCATCGAGTCTCTTGAATATCTCAAAAACAAAGGAAACCTCGATATAAAGAGTTACGAAGAAATGATTCAAAAATAATGAAAAAGCAGCCTTAGGCTGCTTTTTTTATTTCTACTGGAATGTATGCATTTTCTGTCTGTACTACTCTTGCAGGGGGGTTAGCATTATTATCATTTGCTATATCTTCTACTCTCTCAAGCATAGTTTTTCTTTCCTCATCTACAAAAGCGCTTGGATCACGTAAATATTCATTTTCTTTAAGCAGAGTACTATAATCTTCTGGTTTTAAAAGTGCTGGAAATATTTTCTTCAGAACAGATATTCTTTCTACTTGTATTTCATCTGATTCTCCTACTAATTCTTCCATCTCAAGAGCTGCATCATATAAAGCTCCTTTTCAACTCAAAGATACAGGAGTATTATCATTTTCAGCAATATGTTCTTCTGTTTGTGCCATAATTTATTTATTCAAGCTATATATTTATGATACCATATCTTTATTTCTCCTGCAAATCTATACCATAATTATATTGACTTTATATTTAAAATGATTTTAATATATATAAATATAAGAATTACAAAAAATACTCATGATGAATCTACGAAACATGACAGGTAATAGCATCAATCAGTTAAAAGAGAGTGCTAAAGATCTCCTAAAACCTCACGAGTATCAACTATTGCTTATTTCAGCAGGTGTATGAATTGGGATCGAGAAAATATTAAATCAAGTTTGAGTTGATATAAAGGATATTCCCTCAGATGCGTTATCAGGTCCTATTATAGCGACAGGTTTTCTTACAACTGCAATATCTGCATATCAATTTTCTACTGGTAAATCATGAGATGTTTCTAGTAAAGCTAAAGTAGATGAAATAATTCAAGAACTCTCACAAACATGAGATAAATTAAAAGGAATGTGTGATCTCATGTATTTTAGTATGAGGGATACTGAAGAGAATACTGAAAAACTTGAAAAGGTTAATGAGTTACGAAGAAAATTAAAATATACCTACTTAGCTATGCTTCTCTTATGAGCATATATTATTAGGGATGAAAAATGACCTTGTTTTGAGTGTTTTGACGCTATATGTAATAAATGGTTTGAGGAGAAAGATCAAACTCAAGACACAAATCAAGGGACACAAAATGAGCAAATCGCATATTACGAAAATCTTTTTTCAAGAGCAATTAAAGATTCCATAGATATGGAATGATTTAATGAAAAAATAACAAGTGACAACACTTCTCTTATTGTAGAAGTAATAAATAAACTAGAGGATTATTATCACGAAACGTTTACAGAGTTTGCTAACTCTGTAGGTATGCCATTTTCAACCTTAGAAGAGGCTCTAGCAATTGCACAATTAACAGATAAAGT
>CALHAQ010000006.1 GCA_937931775.1 uncultured Candidatus Altimarinota bacterium
TGTCGGAGCATACAACAAAAATCTCCGACTGAGTTTGGAGAAGATATGGAGAAGAGAATGATAATGTTACCTGGATCAGAAAAGACTGAAAAACTCTTTGCTTACACTTTTAGTGCAATACTTGGAATAGTTGCTTGGCTCGTATTTCTCTTGGGAGGAAATGAGCTTGGATTGTTTACTAGAGTGCCAAAATGGTTTTTTTGGACAAGTCTTGTAGGATTTCTAATTGCTGGACCAATTCTCGTTTTTCGACACTCTCTTAAGTCGACCAAAAGTCATTAATATAAGTTACTCTATTATCGTGTTTCACGAGTTGGTAGACTTAATTCCCCAACAAAGGACCCTTCGGGGCCTTTTTGTTTTGTATAAATGTTTTCTTGCACTTTAGTGGCTTTTTTTTATACTTAAAAGTATATTAAAACATAAGTAATAGAGATAGATGAGCATAGTAACACGATTTGCCCCGAGTCCTACAGGATATGTTCATATTGGGAGCCTGAGAACGGTTCTGTATAACTATCTTTATACTAAACAAAATGATGGAAAGTTTATGCTCAGGATAGAGGATACTGATCAGACAAGGCTCGTAGAGGGGAGTGTAGAAAATCTTATGCAAGTGCTGGCTTCGGTAGGACTTATACCAGATGAAGGACCAAATAACCCTGGAGACAAAGGACCATATTTTCAGTCGGAAAGACTGGATATATATCAGGAATATATTAAAAAATTACTAGACGATGATAAAGCGTATTACTGTTTTTGTAGTAGTAAAAGACTCACGCAACTGAGAGAAGAGCAGCAGTCTCTAGGACTCCCTACGAAATATGATAAAAAGTGTAGATTTTGTAGTCCAGAAGAGACTCAAGAAAAATTAGATGCAAAACAGCCCTATACTATTAGACTCAAAGTTCCTGAAAACACTGAAATCTCTTTTGTAGATGCAGTAAAAGGGAAAATAACTATCCCAAGTAAAGATGTAGATGAACAGGTACTGATGAAAACAGATGGATTTCCTACGTATCACTTTGCAGTAGTGGTAGATGACCATCTCATGGGGGTAACTGATATTATCCGGTGAGATGAGTGGGTGCCATCAACCCCTAAACATGTACTTCTATATCAGGCATTTGATTGGCAAATGCCAACATTTTCACATGTTCCACCTCTCTTATGAGCTGGATGAAAAAAACTTTCAAAGCGAACTGGAGATGTTTCAGTAGAGAGCTTTTTGCAAAAATGATTTCTTCCAGAAGCGATACTCAACTATATATCTCTTCTTGGTTGGAACCCAAAAACTACGGAGGAAATATTCTCATTATCAGAGTTGATAGAAAGATTTAAACTTTCTGATGTACACAAAGCCTGAGCCATATTTGAAGAGGAACGAATGGAGTGATTTAATGCTCATTATATAAAGAGCTATGAAACAGCGACCCTGTGGAATAAAATAAAAACCTATCTTGGAAGATATGATAGTGAGTATTTAGAAGAGATTAAAGATGCTCCTGAGGATTATATACTCAAAATACTTGATGAGCTGAAAACTCGAATGAAAAAACTTGAAGATTTTAAACCTCTTACTCAGTTTTTCTTTCATGATGTAGCTGATCTTGATAGTGATCTCATAGTGAATCCAAAGATGAAAGTTGCAAGTTTAGCAGAGGCAAAGAAGTCTCTTCAAGTGACGCTTGATATCCTGGAGAATAGAGAAAATAAACTAGAAACTCCCGAAGAGATAAAAAACACTTTTATAGAAGAAATCAAAAATAGAGAAATGAAGAATGGTCAGGTACTATGGCCCACTAGAGTAGCTCTAAGTATGGAGCAATTCTCACCTTGAGCACTTGAACTTATATTTATATTTGGACGAGAAAAGTCAATCGAAAGAATACAAAAAGTTTTGAAACAAATCTAGCACTGTGTTAAAATTATTTTAATACTTATAAATATTAGAAATATGAATTTCGGAATGCTAAAAAATATGGTAGAAAATCTCGTAACTTCTTACAAATGTCCATTTTGTGCAGGGAAGGATATTAGTGAAAAAAACATAGATATAGTAGGAGCTGCTGGAAATACTGTGAATATCGATATGCATTGTCCAAGTTGTGATAAACATTTTATGGCAAAAACTGAACTTATTCAAATGAATGCTGCTAATGTTACACCTGAAAAATTAGAACAAATAAAGCAATCTCTGAGCGCTTTAAAATGAAAGATGGGAGGAAATTTGGAGATTGAGATAGAAACTCTCGATAATAAGGATCAAATTAAAGATGAAAGTATTTCATGACTCAGAGATGAAATGAAGAAAAAAGATTTTAACGCGAGTGATTTATTTTCTGAGTAAATTCTAGATGATTAAAAAAGTATTACTTCTACTTATTATATTTATAGTACTTTATGGAGTATCTATTTTTACTATGCCTGGAGTATCTTCAAATATAGATACTATTATAGGAATGCCTGGTTTATCAGATAATATTAGGGGAACAAAAACAAATATAGATAGTGCTATTACGGATATTCCATCAGTATCTGAATTTAAAAGTGGAGCTTTAGATATTAAAGATAAAGTGGTGGATGGAGTAAATACTACAAAAGATACTATAGATACTATTCGCGGTGGGGCTCAACAAGTAGAAGATACTTATAAGGACGCAAAAGATACATTTGATAAAGCAAAGGAAGTATTTGATGATGCTGCTGACAAAGTAGAGCAACTTCAATGAGTTGTTGAATCTGTTTCACAGTTAACAGGAACTGGCTCTTAAGCATAAATCGAAATATACAACAACATAGTCAAGCTTTAAATAATACTTAAAGTTTGACTTTTTTTAGCTTCTGACTAAAACTCTCATGCTTATTTTTTTTATTATATTGTATTATGGATGAACAGCTTGCGTGATGATGAAGTTTTTCTCGCATTAAAAGAATTATTGTTTGAGCTCTTATTGGATGAGCTATCACTACTGGAGTATTTGCGTCAGGATCTGCAGATGTAGCAGCTCATGGTTCGAGCGCTTTCAGTCTAGCATCAGGAGTATTTATGACTCTGGTTATGTTTCTTGTTATTACCCTTGTGGCTACCGAAAAGGTACATAGAACACTTGTGGTATTTTTTATTGCTGCGAGTTTACTCTTTCTCAATTATACTTTTGGACACTTTATACCAACACTCCAATTTTTAGATATCCATCAAGCATTTTGATCTATAGATGGAGAGGTAATTGCTCTACTCGTATCTATGATGATGATTGTATGAGTATTGTCTCAGACACGAGTATTTGAATGGATTGCTGTAAAACTCTTTGAACTTTCCAGAGGAAATATTGTAGTATTGTTTTTCTCATTTTTTATTATTACAGCTATTCTTTCGGCATTTTTAGATAATGTAACCACTATATTTTTGATAGTTCCTGTTGTGATTTCTATATCAAAAATCTTTGAAATTAGTCCTGTAAGACTTGTAATACCAATGATTATAGCATCAAATCTCTGAGGGACAGCTACACTTATTGGTGATCCACCAAATATCATGATCGGATCATATGCAAATCTATCTTTTAATAGCTTTATTACAAATCTAGGTTTTCCAGTGGTAGTAATCTCTCTCATCATTGCTGGGAGTATGTATCTCCTTATGAGAGGGGAGCTTTCAAGGGTGAAGAAAATTGAGGACTTTGATGGAACTCTGAAGAAGATGAAAAAAGAATATAGAATCAGACATAAGAAACTGTTAATATCATCTCTTCTTGTTCTAGCACTAGTTATTATCTTCTTTTTCCTCCACGGATTTTTTCATATGCCTGCTGCGATACCTGCAATTATGGGTGCAGCTCTTCTTATGCTTATAAGAGATAGGTTAATTCGAAGGAAGTTCGGTAAATGTCATGAATCAAAAGAACTTATGGAGCAAAAAATTCATGAAACATTTTCAAGAGATGTTGAGTGGCTCGTGATAGGATTCTTTGTTTTTCTATTTATGATTGTAGGAGCTATAGAACATACAGGACTTTTGGATATCGTAGCTAATGGAATACAAGAAACATTTTGAGATAACCTGCTTGTCTGCGCATTAGCCATACTCTGGATTTCAGCAATATTTTCAGCCTTTCTAGATAATATACCTTTTACAGCTGTGATGCTTCCAGTAGTCGCAAACCTTATTGCCTTTTATACAGGACAAGGAATTGAGGCAAACTTCTTATGGTGGTCTTTGGCATTTGGTGCATGTCTGGGAGGAAATGGGACACTCATAGGTTCAAGTGCAAACCTCGTAGCTGCAGGACTTTTAGAGAGAGAAAAGTTCCATCTCGCATTTATGGAATATTTTAAACTCGGTTTCCCACTTATGCTTCTGCAAGTAGCCCTTGCATCTGTTGCTGTATATGTTATGTATTTAGGAAGTCTTGCATAAAAACATTGACAGAATCATAAAAATACTTATATATAAAATATAAGTATTTTTATTTCATATAATTTTATAACTATGAAAACACTCATTTCAATTTTTATAGCTGTATTTTTTCTATTTTCATTTCAAACAGTATTTGCAGCCCAGGCATACTTTGACTGGGAAAAAGACATGGATCTCATCATTGAGTATAACAGTGAATCTGATGATATATATGCTGCTGCTGCCCTTAAATCAGAGACGAACCAAAACGATCAGTTCTCGCTATGACTTTTTATTGACGGAAGAGAATATAGAAAGTTTTTCAAATATGATTCACAGACAAAAATTCTCTTTGTAGACTTTAATATCCCTCAATCACTTACTGCTGATACAAGTATTTTCCTTTCGGTAAAAGACGCTCAGTATAATGAAGTATATTCTACTATTCCGAGTAATTATACTACTAATAATGTATCTAGAAATAACGATCCTTCAATAAAATCAGTTTTTTGACCATCTTTTGGACAAAAAGATTACGGAGTTTTCTCTATGATGGTATCAACTTCAAGTAAAAATATAGTATCTTATCAAGGAAGTACAACGAGCACAAAAAGAGTAAACATTAGTGATCTCACGAGATCAGAACTTATTGGAAAAATACAAACACAGGATTTTAAAAAAGAAGATGTAGCTGAAATCATAAAATCTATCAATAAGTTAAAAATATCTATAGATGATATAAAAATGTCAGAAGAAAAAACGGTAGAAATATTTAAGAGTAATAATTATACTCCAGTATATAAATCTCAAGAAGCTGAGCCTAAGAAAATTAATGGTATAGGTAATAGTAATTCATATAACTCTTGGAGAATAGAGAGGTAAAAATATTTTGCATCTAAGATAAAATCTCTATAGTTTTTCCTATAGAGATTTTTTTATATTTAAGACATATTTAAGAAATATCTCCTATACTACATATCTATACTAGTAAGTGAATATATATGAAAAAATTAGTCTTATTTATCTGTTTCTTTTTTATTACAAGCTCTCAGAGTTTTGCTATTGATTCACGGGTAGAAAATGTTTTTGGAGATTTTTTAAAAAAACTAGAAACTCGTTATTCACTTTCTCAAAGAGAGATTGTACTTACTTCACTCAGAGATAAAGTATCCAGCTTTAAGAATCAAGAAAAATATAAGAATCTTATTTCTGTATTGAGTGATATTTCAACTTTGAATAATGAAGCTCTGTATAAAATATGGTTAGAAAAAAATCTCGCTCATACTGACCAACAGATACTCGAAATCAAACAGAGAAAAGTACTGAAATCAAATACTATAAATCCCTCACTTCCCAGCTCAGTATCTTCTTTGATTTGAGCTGATAGAGAATATATAGAAACCAATTGAGAAAGAGAATTTGTAAAAGATGGG
This sequence comes from uncultured Candidatus Altimarinota bacterium, assembly GCA_937931775.1. GTDB lineage: Bacteria > Patescibacteriota > Gracilibacteria > BD1-5 > UBA6164 > JAACSU01. The sequence goes on from CALHAQ010000006.1 coordinate 5,833, forward strand.
GATATTTATAAAGTTGATTATTCAACTTATTTTCCTATTACTGTAAGTAACTTTTTAACATTAAAAAGTAAATCAGGTATTATTGTTCCATGAGATGGAGGAGAGTATAGATTTGTAGAAAGCTATAGTTTTGATAAAAAAATTCCATATTCCGAGCTTGATAATTTTTTTGATATATATATTACAGATAAACATCGTGTTATACAAAAATCAGATGGATATCATGGATACAATTTTACGAATTTCAGATTTTATGAAGATACATATGGAGTATATGAATCCCAATTAAAAAACTCTGGTTTTGATTACAAAACTACTCTTTTGTATAAAAACGAACAGTGATCATACAATTTCATTGTAGAGTATGATGATTATAGGATAGCGAAGATTCAAGATATATTAGGAGTTCCAGAGAAGCACCTTTTTCTCGATTATCTTAGAGAAGATGCAAAGTTTCAAACTGCTGATATATCATGAGAACTAGCAAAAATTAAAAATATTTCTAAAACACTCACTGAGGGAAAGACTCCAGATCAATCAATAGGAGCTATATATGATTGGATACTCTCAAATGTATCATATAGTCAAAATATAGACTTGAGCGACGAGAAGATATTTTCATGAATAGAAACATTTAAAAATGGTGAGTGAGTCTGTACAGGATATACAAAGCTTTCAAGCTATCTCTTTTATTTTGCATGACATTACGACGTTGAAGTAATTAGGGGAAATGTTATTGATGCAGAGGATTTTCCTGAAATAGGCCATGCTTGGCTCCGTATTTGAGACTTGTACTATGACCCTACATTTGATGATCCTATATGAGCTCAGGATACAAAATCTAAAGATCAGTATAAATACTTCTGACTCCCAAGAGATATTTTTTATGCAAATAGATTTGAATATGGAGATATGCCCGAGGCATTTAAAACTGCGAGTGCAGCTCAGATAGATCAGCATATATTTAACACGCTCTCTAACCTCATTCCAAAATATCAATCACAGTTGGATTTATATCCGGTGTTTGCACCAGTACAGTTTAAAAAAACTTATAATATTTCAGCAGGAACTATTATCACTCCAGAACTTCTCGCGTTAAAAATATGAAGTTACAATGTAGATTCTGAAACTTTAAAATTTACCCAAAATGGGGATGAGAAATCTATTACATCTCTCAGATATTACCCTCTTACTACAAAAAACACTCAGGCTGTTCTAGATATATTTAACTACAAAACTGATAATCTCTATCTTTTCAATTGGGGTTCATCTACATCAAATCCTGACTGGAGACTTGCATATGATCTCAAAACTCGTTAATATTGACATAATATAAAAATATGTAAAAAAGATTTGCTGCTTAATATTATTTTAATATACTAATCCTTAACCTTTCGAGAAAAAATCTTTAAAGGCTAGGGTCGCACTAACGCGATACCGTCTCGACCTGGAGGTTCGAGATTTAAAATAAAAATAAAACGAAAGATATGGTAAATAATGGCTAGAAAGAAAAGCTCAGATGCAGTAGCAAGAACTAAAGTTAATCAGGTTGTGACGAAGGTGTCTACTTTCGCTGCACTTGATGAACGGGGAGCTGCAAGCTTCAAAAAAGCTCTTACTGCAAAAGCTGAAGAATTGGGGAAAACAGTCGCGATCTACGCGAGCTATTTCTGGGCAGTAATACAGGCAAAGGGAGGACTTGTAAAAGAGAACCTTGCCAAAATTCTTTCAGGTGACGTGTTTGCGTTTGCCTGATGAACAATTCGTTTGAGTAATACTCTTACGATATCGACCGATCCCATCTGGGGTCGGTCTTTAAATTAAGATAAAATATATGTATCTTTTAAATTTCAGAAGATTTTTTTTGTTATTTTGATAGCTGGGAATATACTAAAAACATGAATATAGAAAATTTTAAACAGACATACGATATGCTCAATTCAGAGCAAAGAGAAGCAGTCGAGACCTTAGATGGTCCCGTGATGGTTATTGCTGGTCCTGGAACAGGTAAGACGCAGATTATAGGTATGCGAACAGCGAATATTATCCTCAAGTCTGGGGTAGATCCTCAGAATATACTTATTACTACTTTTACTGAGGCTGGAGTGATAGCTATTAGAGAAAGACTTATATCCATGATAGGAAGCGATGCGTATAAAGTGCAAGTCTCTACAATTCATAGCTTTTCTCAGGATGTTATTAAAACATTTCCAGAAAAATTTACTCAAGAAAAACTCGATACTCCTATAGATGATATAGAAAGTATGGAGCTGATAAATTCTATTGTTACTGATCTGCTCAGTGGAACTAAACTTGAGTATCTCACGAGTTATGGAGATACGCTATTTTATGTACGACATATCAAATCTGCTATTAATAATCTTAAAAGAGAAGGGATTTCTCCAGAGAGTTTTAAAGCCTCTATCACAGAAGAAGCTGAAAAATCACTTGCTTGGCTTGAAGAAAAAAGAAATAATAAGAGAATTAAACGTATAGATAAGTATGAAAAAGAGCATGAAGAAAAGATAGGAAAACTCTCAGAACTTTTAGTCATATTTAGAATATATAATGAGACTCTCAGAGAGAGGCATTTTTATGATTTCAATGATATGATTAATTTCGTACTTGAAAAATTTCAGGAGGATGAAACTCTCAGAGCACACTACGCTGAAACATATCAGTATATCATGCTGGATGAGTATCAAGATACGAATAATCCTCAGAATGAAATAATAAATCTGATTCTCTCATATGGAGATACGAGTAATATCATGGTAGTGGGAGATGATGATCAGTCTATATACAGATTTCAGGGAGCAAATATAGAAAATATGCTAGATTTCACGACTCAGTATAGTGACGCAA
>CALHAQ010000007.1 GCA_937931775.1 uncultured Candidatus Altimarinota bacterium
ACTTCAGTGAGGATCTATATTTTTTACTACTTGGCCAGAATATGATGAGTCTATGACGATAGATAGTGAGGTCACTATCTGAGTCCAAGTGCTTGGAAAACTCAGGGGAGAAATACAGATTTCTATTGATGAGAATAAAGACTCTGTTCTAGAAAAAGCAAAGAGTAATGAATCAGTTGCGAAATGGCTGGAAGGAAAAGCACTCGTAAAGGAAATTTATGTTCCTGGAAAGATTGTGAATTTAGTCGTTAAATAATATTATGATATTCTGATTCGCACTTCCATTTCTTATTTCCCAAGCTCTTGCAGGAGTTGCTATAGTTGCAGATATATGTAGTTTTCAATTTAAGCAGCGTAAGAAAATTATTATATTTTTTACTATAGCAGCAAGTTGTATCTGACTACACTATCTTCTACTCGAGAGATATTCAGCTGCTATTATTGTAGCAATTGGAATTATCAGATTTTTCGTAGCATATCATAGTACATGGGAATACTGGAAGTATATATTTATTCTTTTATTTATTATTTCTACGGTATTTTTCTTTAAAGATTATTATGATATTCTCATCCTTATATCAATGAGTCTTTCTACTATTGGATCGTTTCGCAAAGATGATCATTCATTGAGGCTGTTTATGATGGGATGAACGATCATAACTATTTGTTATAATGCTCTTATATTTTCACCCGTAGGAGTATTGCTTGAGGGGATATTTCTTTGTAGTAATCTCGTAGGATACTATCGTCATTATTTAGCTAAAAAGATCCAAATATGAAACAAGTAGTAGTAAATGAACAGAATGAAATTATCTGACATAAAGAAAGATCAGAAATTACTTCAGAGGATATCTATAGAGTCTCAGCTTTATGGGTAGAAAACTCAAAGGGAGAAGTACTACTTGGACTACGATCTTTTTTGAAACATAATAGTCCTGGTAGATGGTGAAGCGCTGTAGCAGGTACTATTGATGAAGGAGAAAGCTATGAAGAAAATATTTATAAAGAAGCGCAGGAAGAGATAGGTCTAACAGGAGAAAAATTTGAACTATGAGAACTCTTACGAGTAAAATGAGAATGGAACTATTTTGTACAGTGGTACACTCTTGTCTTAGATAGAGATATCTCTGAGTTTATAAAGGAGGAGTGACAAGTTGAGGAGATTAGATGGTTCACAAGAGAAGAACTCAAAAATCTTATAGAAAAATCTCCCGGAATTTTTACAGCAAACCTTGCTACATATATAGCTTCCAGAGTAAAATAAAAAGACTGAATTAATCAGTCTTTTATTAAAATTCATTCCCATGCATTTCGTATATTTTTCTTAGTAAGTATCATCCTAAGACTTGAATTTTTTCATTTTTCTTATTTTCATATACCTTATTTTTTATCTGCATTTTAACTTCTGTAAGTACTCGTTGTTGATTTTGTCTATTTGGATAAAGGGTATGTATTTTTGAAACAAGATTTTTGATGAGTATATCTGCCTTTTGCATTTGAGAGTCTAAAAGTATTTGCTGACAGCCACAACCTATGTTGTCACCATAAAAACTCCATCATATTGAGCAACTATATTTTATCTTATGGCAATCGTTTCACTTAGCAACATATTGAATATCTCAAGTCTCAGCAGAAGAAGTAGTTATTATTGAGAGGGATATTATGATAGCTACAAGTATTTTTTTCATAATGATGTATTATAAAATAAGTTTTATTTTTTCTTCTTAGATTTTTTATCTTTCTTTTTTTGTTTCGTCTGACAGTATGGGCAGACTTTCCATCATTCTCGTATAATTTTATGACATTCATGACAAGTATCCTTGAGGGAGGTCTTGCAGCTTGGACAGATGATAAAGTCTGATTCTACTTCGCTGTGACACTTTGGGCATTCATAATCTTTAGGTGCTTGTTGTGTTTCTATCCCTTCTTTTACTATATTGTTAAGTATTTCAAGATTTTCTTCTATTTCCTGAGAATATGCATCGTAGATACTTTTTCATGGTCTTATAATAAGATACAGGAATACTCACAGAGGGGTAAAAAATATCATGATAAGTATACATATGACTTGAAATATCCGACTATCACTTCGAAATGCAATATCTTTAGCAACCCATATGATGAGGGCTATCCAAACAACAAAAAAATAGGTGACAGCAAACTTGATCATAAATTCAAGCGTGACACTGTTCCAAAATGGAGCAATATATGGGTGCATGTTCGTAGTATTTTCTGTCATTATCTTAGGTTATCGTGTTTCCACTTTTCTATTTTCTTATGGTCACCACTTATCAGTATATCAGGTACTTTGTGACCACGGAACTCTTGAGGCCTAGTATATATGGGATACTCTTTTTGTCTATCAAGTTTCCTCGAAAAACTCTCTTCCTGATGTGAGCTAGCATTTCATAATACTCAGGGAATCAGTCTGATTATACTATCCATAAGTACTTGGCTAGATAGTTCTCAACCAGTCAGTACATATTCACCAATAGATACCTCATGATCTACAAATACATCTATGATTCGCTGGTCTATTCACTCATAGTGTCAGCAGATGATAATACATTCACTCATATCATCAGAGAGTTGTTCTACTGTTTCCTGAGTGAGAGTTTTTCAGCTTGGAGTCATATAGATAACAGGTATCTTTCAGGCACTCTCAAAAATGGATTCTATAGCTCTTGAGAGGGGGATAACTGATAATACCTGTCAATGCATACCAAAAGCCTTGTCATCGACATGACCAGAACTATCTTTTGCAAACTCATTGAGCTTATAGAGTTCTACTGATACAAGTCATTTTTCTCTCGCTTTTCAGATAATACTGGTAGAGAGAAAATTTTCGAAAGCTTCAGGGAATATAGTGATGATATGAAACTTCATTTATATTTTCATAAATGCTAAAACTTCTTCTAATATATCCTCTGGACTTTGGGAGGCATCTATAATGAGATCACAGTACTTTTCAGCTTGCTGTCTCTCATGAAGAGTACTTTCTATCCTATTTTCTATATCTTGAGGATTTCCATCAGGGTTTCTCTGATAATATCTCCTTCTCATTTCTTCATCTCATACATCCAGGAAGAGGGAACTATAGTTTCACCTGAAGTCGGGATGTTTTTCTTGTAGTTGTCCTAATCATTTAGTATCAATTTCTTTTACCATGATTTTTTCATTCTCAAGACCTGCAACTACCTCAGATTTTTTTGTCCCATAATAGGCAACTTTATGATTTACCTCATACTCTAAAAAATCATTTCTTTTGATTCCATCTTCGAATTCTTCTTTTGAAATGAAGTGATATATGTCGCCATTTACTTCTCCAGGACGCATCTCTCTGGTTACATATGATTTGAGGAATACGAGATTTTCGACTCCCATTTTTTCTAAATTTTTTCTCAGTGTTCCTTTTCCTCCACCAGAGACTCACATGATGAAATATAAATGTCCTTTCATAGAAAAATACTCTTATTTATTACTAGCTTTAGTATAGGAAAAAAGCCAAAAAATGGAAGACCTACTTTATTTTTCTTGCAAAGACTCTCAAAATATTTATAGTGAGATGTATTCCTCCGGGGATATGTGGTGGATTCAACCTAGACACCTCCTCCCGTCTACGTGTTGAATCCACCTGATGTGGATTTACTGTTTTAAACAAAGCGATACGCTTCTAGTATACTTTTGTTTAACACAGTCTCCCTCAGACTTGGCTTTCCCTTCGGGGAGGCCACTTTTTTTTGACTTCATATATTATCATGTATTATATAGTAGCTACTTTGTAGCTAATAATCTATCTCATTCTTGCCCAGGTTTTGCGTGCTTTTTGCCTTTAGGTTATTATAATTAATGGAATTGTAGTATACGATTCCATTGGTCTCCAGCCCTTTGAGCTCCGTTTTTCGGAGCTCTTTGCTTTTCTAAAAAATATATTTTTAATATATAAACAAAAAAGTCAAAAAAAGTTTTGACGATACTAATTATTTCAATACTATCTCTCAGCTGCGGTCCTCACGGGAGAATTTTAGAGTTGACCGCGCTCAAAAAAGTCTGGGACATCGGTGATATCTTTGGGAGGAGATATTTGGTTATAATGACCAACACCGATGTCTCAGTACTTCGAGCACATAAGGATGATATTCTCATTCCTAATTGCAGCATACAAATTCAATTCCGTCTTACACTACTGTCCCTCAACAAAGTAAGACGTGGGGTCAAGACCCCTTAATCGACAGATAGACCACCGCCCGGTCCGTGACTCTGCTCGATTTGAATACCCCAGAAGTAACTTTTCTACATCCACCCTCAGTGTAGAACCCCCTATAAGTTACTTCAGACAAGGTGAAAATGTGCCGAGCTTAAACTCATACATTTTCCCCTTGCTCTATCTGGCTCGAGTCCTGCGCTTCTCATGAAGCTGCAGGCTCGGTGCTACCCCAAAAATATACTAACCTTCGGGTTAGTTATTTTTTTGCTCTAAAAAGAGATATATGCTACTCTAAGTATATGACACATACTGAAAAATTACACCAACCAGAAGCTCAGGAATGATTCTCTCAACATGAGTTTTGAAAGATGATAGAAACTCTAACTGGGAAAGCTATTTTGGTGAATGAAGATTATATGTTAGATACAGAAGCATATCCAGGCTTTCACGAAGCAATTCAGGAATTGAAGAAAAAATTACCCCAAAGGATGTTAAATGCCTTTAATGACTTAGGTGTGGAATTTATTAATCAAGATAGAATTAAGTGATCATTAGTCTCATTATTGCTAAAGGGAGAGGGATGAATAGCTCTATGAAGTTGATGATTTATAAGACCAAACGTTATATTGACAGCAGCTCATGTACTTCGTAATAAAGAAACAGGGCAGGTCAGACCATTATATGATATCACTGATGGAAAAGGTGTTTCTTATGAAGTAGAAGCTATCTACTATAATAAAATTAATACTGAAGATATTGGATTTATAGTTATAAAGGGGCATAATTCCTCATATATTGAGTTATATTCTGAACCTGAATCAGAAGAAGTTATTACATTTGGATTTTCTAATATAAAACCTCATTTTCTTAAAGGAAAAGTATGAAAAACTTTTTTACAGTCAGTACTCCAAGAAAAATATCGTATGAAATGAGAAACAAGAGATCATGACAATGATGGGAAGGATGACTTTAGAGAACATACCCTCGTTAGTAATGAAATGTCTAAAGGAGATAGTTGATGACTTGCACTTTGACCTGAGTGAAAACTTCATTGAATTGTTTCAAAAGGGGGAAACTTTATCGGAATGCATTCTTGATCGAGCTTAGAGCCAAAGTCAAAAATATTGCAACAGTTTGGAGACTTTATACGAGCCATTACAAAAATCAGAGTAAAAATTAAATAAAAAAAAGACTTACAATTTGTAAGTCTTTTTTTATAATTAATTCTTTTCTTTTTTAGCTAAGTTTATAATTTTAGAAACAAGGAGGCTATAATTATCTATTTCTTCTACGATATCTGGATTCCTGATCTTTACAAACCATCCTGAAAATAGATTGAGTCATTGGTTACGGAGGACCTTAAATACTGCCAGAGGAGTTTTTTCAATATTCTTCCACTCTATAGGGATGCTTTGTACCAATATGTTGAGAGGGAAGAGTCTATCTTCTGGATCTGCATGCTTTTCTTCAGAGAGAGGCATATCTGTTGTTGCGAAATTTCCTATCATTGCCATATGATCTGGCTCTACATTCATCTGTTCACATGCATCCAAAAATCACTCTCGTGAAGGTTTTCTGTGAGATGTATCGATAACTATGATTCAGTTTTCCTTAAGCTTCTCTAATCTTTCAGAGTATCAACTGTTCGTATATACTGCTACGATTTTTCAAGCTGCCTTATAAGCCTTCAGTGTTTCCATGACAGGATCTGGGATGTCAGCGTATGGAGGAACGAGTGTTCCATCTATATCAAATATTACTCCCTGTATATCTAACTCTCTCTCTTGTTCTATTTGCTGAAACCTTTCTATCGTTGGGTACTCCTTAAAGAAATGAGTGAACTCATAGGGTCTATTTCCATTGAATAAACTCTTCCCAGAAAGGGCCTTGTCTCAGGTAAACATCTCTTTGTGTCCTTTATTTTCCATGAATCATTCTAAAAAATATTTAATATATAATAACTAAATATTTATTATGTCAATAAATACTATTTATATATTCTTCTCTATCTATTTTCATACAACTGATTACTATACTGACATAAATAACCAACATATATGAAATACATTTTCTTACTCTTAGTACTTTTACTCACTAGTTGTGCTGGTGATATTTCTTCAGTAAAGTCAGAAGAAATATTCGAGCAAGAAATAGTAGTATCATCGTGAGCTATAATACCTGAACAAATTATGAATACAGATACAGAAAACACTCCACTCTCAGACGATTGTTTGGTTTTTGATAATTTTTCAGAGTCTTCAGATTATAAGTGGGGAATAGTGAACGATGGAGTGATGTGAGGGAAGTCTCAGTGAACATCAAGTATCGCTGATGAGAAGCTTATCTTTTCATGAACCATAGTAACTCGCTGAGGAGGGTTTTCGTCTCTGAGAGCATGACTTGAGCTCTGAATAATCACGGATTACAATTCTGTAAAGCTCAGAGCAAAGTCTGACTGACGAGAGTATCGAATTACACTGAGAGATAATCAGTGGGGAAATATTTCCCATAGGCTAATAATACCATTTGTGACTCCAGGAGAGTTTGAGGAAATAAGCATAAACTTTACTGATCTAGAACCAGCCTATTTTGGCCGAATAGTAAAAGCAGATCCTTTCGAAAAAGAATCTGCTCGGGGAATCTGAGTTATTCTCAGTGATTGAGTGGATTGAGAATTTAGCTTAGAGATTGATGAAGTGAAGTTTTGTAATTAATTTATTATTTCTTTTAATTCTTGTAAATATTTTAATTTTGCTTTAAAGCTACCTTTATATCCAGTATTTGATATTCATATCAATAATCAGACAATTTTATCAACCTTTACTTTTTGCCACAGTTTATTAATTATGAATTGATCAAAAAAGTTAGAATGTAACTTAGATGCTAATTTTCGAATTTCTAATTCAATCTCCTCATATTCTCAAAGTTCAGCTTTACTCATCTTATCTTTTGAGTAATTACCTAATTTATTTGAATAAAATATTATACTAAACCTTATTTCATTTAATACCTTTAAGAACTCCTTTCTCGGTTTTATTACAAATTCTATGATATATTGTCAGATAATAAATACGCTAACTCATGATAGAATAGTAAGGGTAATATTATTCATTTATTAATTCTTTATTAAATTATAATAACTAAAAAAGACCCTTTCGGGTCTTTTTTTCTACTTTTCAACTTCTCAGTCTTGAACTTCATCTTCTCCCTCAGCTTTTGGAGCATCTGGCTCAGCGTCTGCTGGAGCTCATTCTGGGTTTCCTGCATCTGCGTAGACCTTTTGTCCTACTTGCATGAGCGTATCTTGTAGGTCTTTGCTTGGAGCTTCGAAGTCTTCTTTGGTAGCATCAGCTTTTGCGAGAACTTCTTTTACTACGGCAATCTTTTCATTAAGAAGAGTCTTGTCTTCGTCAGATACTTTGTCTTTGTTGTCGAGCATAAGTTTTTCAGCTTGAGCAACAGCAGAGTCAGCACCGTTTCGGGCATCTACTACATCTTTTTTTGCTTTATCTTCGTCTTTTTTTGCTTCAGCCTCTTTTACGAGTTTATCTACCTCAGCTTCATCCATACCAGTTGATCCTTGGATAGTAATTTTTTGCTCTTTACCAGTTCCTTTATCTTTGGCAGTTACATGGAGAACTCCATTTGCATCAATATCAAAAGATACTTCAACTTGTGGAACTCCTCTTGGAGCTGGAGCAATACCGTCGAGCATAAATCTTCCGAGAGACTTATTATCAGCTGCCATTTCTCTTTCTCCTTGGAGAACATGTATTTCAACACTCGGCTGATTATCTACAGCTGTAGAGAATGTTTCTGTTTTATTTGCAGGAATAGTAGTATTTCTTGCGATCATAGGAGTACGTACTCCACCCATAGTTTCAATACCAAGAGTGAGGGGAGTAACATCAAGCAGAAGTACATCAGTAACGTCTCCACCGATAATACCTGCCTGTATAGCAGCACCCATCGCAACTGATTCATCAGGGTTGATACCTGTATTTGGTTTACGACCAAAGAATGCTTCTACCTTTGAGAGAACAAGTGGAACACGAGTTGATCCACCTACCATAAGTACTCCATCGAGTTCTGACGCTTTAAGTCCAGCATCTTTCAGTACTGCCTTACATGGTTTGAGTGATCTTTCTACAAGATCGCTAATCAGCTCTTCAAACTTTGTTCGTGTCAGTGTCATCATGAGGTTTTTAGGACCAGATGAATCAACAGTGATATATGGGAGATTGATATCATAGTCACTGGTTGTAGAGAGTTCTTTTTTAGCCTTTTCAGCTTCATCACGTACTCTTTGTAGTGCCATAGGGTCATTGTGTAGGTCGATTGCTTGATCCTTTTTAAACTCTTCTATGATCCATTCTGTAATAATTTTATCAAAATCGTCACCACCGAGATGTGTATCACCATTTGTAGCAAGTACTTCGAATGTTCCTTCGTCAGAGAGTTCTAATATAGAAATATCAAATGTACCACCACCAAAGTCGTATACCGCAATTTTCTCGTTTTTTCCCTTTCCAGCACCATATGCAAGAGCTGCTGCCGTAGGTTCATTTACAATTCTTTTTACTTCGAGTCCCGCGATTTTACCTGCGTTGATAGTTGCTTGTCTTTGGTCATCATTAAAATATGCAGGAACCGTTACTACGGCCTCTGATACTGTAGATCCTAGAAACTTTTCAGCATCATCTTTAAGTTTCATGAGGATATGCGCAGAAATTTCTTCTGGTCTTACATCTTTTCCATCAAACTTAATAAGCGCTGATCCATCTTTTCCTTTTACCACTTCAAATGGGACATTTTTGATTTCATCCGATACTTCATCAAACTTTCGTCCAATAAATCTTTTTGCAGAAAATATTGTTCCTGCTGGGTTTGTGATGGCTTGTCTCTTTGCTGGAGTTCCAACAATAATAGATCCATCTTTGTTTGCTACGATACTCGGAGTTGTTCTATTACCCTCCGCGTTTGGGATGATTTTTGCCTCTCATCCTTCCATAAAGGCAACTGCAGAGTTGGTAGTACCAAGATCTATACCAATAATTTTTCACATAGTATATATAATTAAAATTTAATAGTTTTTAGATATTCCCCAAAAGGCAGTCTTTAGATTATCAAAAGAAGTTCTGAGGAATTATGAGTATTTTATATAAAAAAAACTCTCCGTCAAAACTTTTTAGCACTTTTTTACTTAAGGTGCTAATTTATATTATTTTCTTTATCTTCTACTTGTATTCTTTTCGTATCTGGTATGAGTCTTCTACCGACAAAATTTGTAATTATATTGTTTGCATTAAGTGTTCCTATTGCCCTCATAGCAATATATGAGACAGTTGTCCCAACAATAGCGTTTGCGTGTGTAGCAAAATAATCTAACACGTCTTTTATGAAATAATTTTCAAGCCAGGCAAGTGCCTCTACGTCCTCTGTTCTATTCATAGATGCAGCACTAAGAGATAAAAGTCAGTAAAATAAAAATCTTCTATTTCTTGCAGTTTGTTTGAGAAACTTAAG
>CALHAQ010000008.1 GCA_937931775.1 uncultured Candidatus Altimarinota bacterium
AATAGTATCTATAATATATGGTTTCATATATATACCTCCATTTGCAATAGTTGAATAAGCCGCAGCCATTTGTAGTGGAGTTACACTCACTCATAAACCATATGAACTTGTAAGAAGTTTTGCAGTAGACCATTTTTCATAAGGAGTGATCTTTGCAGAAACTTCTCCTGCAAGGGTTATTCATGTAGCCTCTCAAAATCAAAAATCCACAAAATATTTGTGCATAAGAGCCTTTCATATTTTTTGCACTATACGAATCATTCCAACATTACAAGAATAATTTAAAGCATGAGCAAATGTATGATATCATAGACATTTCCTATCTACATTAGATATTTTAAAATTATCAATGGTTACACTCCCTGCATCATTATAAAAATCATATCCATTAATTTCTCATGTATCAATTCATATAGCAACAGTAATAGCTTTCATTATACTTCATGGCTCGTACAAGCTCGCAAGTGCATCGTTTTTATATACTCATGCTCAGAATTCATTCTTATATATATATTTTGTTTTTTCATAATCACTATACTCTTCCCTATCGGCTTCTCTGAGAAATATTTCACTTCCATCATAAATAAATTTTTCTCCTCTCTCTACATCCTCTACGAACACCGTTTTTCAAAGCAAATCAAATTCTGGTTCAGGATATTGAGTATAATTTACTTTTTTTATATCATACACTTCTCATGGATTATTTGGATCATAGCTGGGGTAGTTAGCAAGAGAAAGAATTTTTCAAGTCTTTGGTTCCATAACTACAACTGTCCCTCTATTCGCTCTATATTTTTTTACTCCTGCTTCAAGTAAACTTTCCACTCTTCTTTGAATATTTCTATCGATTGTTGTATGTATATCTACTCATTCAAGCGCATCAATATCCTCTTCTCCAAATGAAACTGGATCTATATTTCTCCCCTGGATATCTTTTTTACTTACAAGTTCTCATGGATTTCCCCTAAGAATATCATCAAAATATCACTCTAATCCATAATATCATACTCATGCATTATCTATAAAACCAACTATTTGTGAACCCAAAGCTCTTTCAGGATATATCCTCTGAGCATGTGGAGTGAGTATAATAAATCACCCTATTGTTTCGGATTTCTCAATAATTCATTGACGCAGCGCTTGTCGCTCATCGTCTATATATTGTCCTATTTCATCAGAGTTTATTATTGAAAGTTTTTGATATATAGGAATATACCTCAAATCTCGTTTTCTCACTGAATATTCGATATCCTCTGCCTCACCTCAAAACATATCTATATATCTCTCTACAAAAAGTTGAGTATTTATAAGCTCCTCTGGATTGACATATAATCATGCTGGACTTGGATATACTCCTGGTATTCCCCATGATAATATTGCAGCTTCATTATCAGGAGTAATAGATTCTCTTATCAGTACACTTGTCACCTTAGTTTTAGAAAGTTTTTGATTTACTTTATCGAGAATTAATTTTTTAATATAACTTTCCTCATTATTAAAATTTGAAATTTCTAGAACTCTTAAAAATCTGAGCATATCGTCATAACAATCTTCACTATTTTTAAGATAACACATCTCTGAGTAAAGAACATTAGTAAGGTATAATCATAACTTCTCTATGTCTCACTCAATTTGAGGATCAATTGCTATATCATTCAAATCGACAGAGGTTGAAAATACTGTCCCATTTTTCATTGCACTATTTGGGGATGAATATATAGTACCTCTTGTTACCGGAACTTCTACTTCTCATATTTGTTGTTGGCTTGCAAGTTGCTCATAAAAATCGTGATTTAAAACAGTATAAGAAAAAGTTTTCCAAATTATTGCGAGAAAAAACAGTGTAAAAAAAGCAAATACAAAATATTCTCTTGGATATTTATCAAAAACATCAAAAAATGTATCAAACTTGTTACTACGACGTGGGTTCATAAAAAAATCTCTTCATGTAATGCTATGAAGAGATTGTACAGATTTTTAGTTGTTTGGAAAGGGAGATTTTCTGAGAAATTTAAACCTTTGAAACATATCCAAATCATCATTTTTCTTGAATTATAACAGCCATAAGTTTTGCTGCGGCTCTATTTTTCCATTTAATACCTACACAACCAAAAGTTGTATATCTATTTGGTCACACAACATGAAAGTATCTTCCTCCATATTCCTGAGCAGTATCTGAATCAATAGAGACTCATACTACTGTTACTCTTTTATTTGGAACACCATTTTTTGTTCAATAGTATGATTTTACTTTTGAATTATAACGTAGATTACTCCATTTGCTATAATCAGCAGGCATTAGGTCTGGATGGTATGGCTCTCATTTTCGTAATATTTTTCTTGAGACATTTTCTGAAAATTTTACTCAAGCAAATTTATGCACCTTTCATATAGGTGTTTTTTTATCAAGCTTCTTATATTTCCCTTTCGTTATACCATTCTGTCATAGTATAATATCTAATTCATCAGTTCTGTTTTTTGTTATAAACAATAATTTTTTAGATCTTGCATCAACAAGAACAAGTGGTTTTCCATTGTTTACTTCATTTTGTTCCCTTCTATTAAGTTGTATAAAAAATTCTGCATATATCTTTGCCCAATCACCTCTCAGTTTTTCTATTCCTCATCTTCTCCTAGAAAGTTTTATAGCATTATTTTTCTCACCAATTTCTTTCTTTTTCATTGGAGTTGAATATGGAAGTTTTTTTGCTTCCCTAAGTGCTCTTTTAGTTGCAGGACCAAGAACACCATCTGGATCTAATCATGATACTTTTTGGAATTTTGCAATTGCCTTGATAAGAGATGAGTAAGTATTCTTTGATCAAAGTTGCTTCATGAGATTCCTTCTTTGAGAAAGAGAAAGTCTTTTAATAGCAGCTCGTGCTTTTGTTGTATTTACATTATACCTCTCTGTTCACTTATCTACAGATTCTTTTATTTTTGTTTTTCTACTTCCAAATAGTTTAGAAAAAAGTGAGCCTGTCTTTTGTTCCTCTTTTTTTTCTACAGCTGTTCTCTTCTTTCACTGGCTCGATGGTCTCTGTCCAGCTATAGCACCAAGAGTTTGTTTTCATATTATACCATCTACCTTAAGTCCATTTGCTTCTTGATACTCAACTATAGCTCTAAATGTATTTGGACCATAATCACCGTCTTGAGATATTTTTGCAAATCTTTGAAATGCTTGTACTCATTTCTTTCATACAAGAGCATAGCTTCTTTGAGAATAATCTGATATCAAAAATCTCCTGAGTTTATTTTGTGAGGCTTCTAAAACTCCTCTCTTATCTTTTCGATACGCGTCAATAAAGGTCTGTTTCTCTTTATTTGTAAGAGTCCCATCGATTGATTTATTGAGCTGTTTTATTGCATTATTTGCTTCTATTCACATAATTATATGTATTTAGAAATAGTATATATATATAAAATATCATATTTTAGAATATTGTGCAAAAATCTAGCTTTTTAAGAGATTTTCTTTGCAAAAGATATATTTTATCATATAATCTGCCACTAGTAATTTACGAGCGTATTTTTCTGGTTTATTACATTTTAATTATTAAAAAATACACACATGACTGTTACAAAACAAGATAAAGAAGGAATCATCAAAAAATTTGCAAAATGAAAAGGTGATACTGGATCTGCAGAAGTACAAATTGCTATCCTGACAGCAAAGATTGAGAACCTAAAAGAACATTTAGGAGAACATAAAAAAGATAATCACTCAAGAAGAGGGATAATGATGATGGTAGCAAAAAGAAGAAAAATGCTTGCATACTTAAAAAGAAAAGATGCAGCAAAATATGAAGAAGTTATCAAACAACTTGAAATCAGAAAATAATTTTCAATACATAAAAAGACATATTTAAATAAATATGTCTTTTTTTAATACTTGATTTCCTTGATTTTATAATCAATAATTGAGTCAGCTAAAAGAAATTTTATTCTTTCTACAAATCTGTCTACGATCAGATACTCATAATCATTTATTTCTAGACCGATAGTGATTTTCGTAGTGGCCGAATCAATTTTCTTAGTATGTAATTCATCTATATTAATCTCCATAGTAAACAAAGTCTCAGAGATTACTTTCATCATTCAAATTTTATTTTCCACAGTTAAAGAAAGACGGAAAAGACTCAGAGATTCTTCTCATTTCACATAAGCATTCATAAGTCTTTCTTTATTTACTCATGATAGTATTCAACAAGTTCTCTTGTGAATAGAAAAATGTCATTTTGAATTTATATGAGCTACTATTTGATCTGGGATACCTTTCTTACAACATGTTTTACATGTTCTATAAGCAATATTTTCTTCTCCTCATATAATGACTTCTTTTTGATATAGAGAAGAGTTTTCTGAGTTTATAGAGCTTTTATCATTACTATCTTTCTGAGAATCTTTTTTAGTATATTGAATATTTTGGGCCTTGAGGATTCGTCTAATAAGAGATGGTGGAGTTATAGAAAAGTTTCCAACTTGTTCTAAAAGCTGGAGTCTATCTTCTATGTTGAGTTCTCTATCATCAATGATCTTCATCACTGTGAGATCTTTGTCTAGTGGTGGTTGTCCTGATTTCTCTAGATATTTATTGATAATTTCTTTCCCTCTATCTCTATGTGTATTTTTATCACCTTTTCTCAGATAAGCTTTAATATTATTTTTTGCTTTAATTGTTTTTACATATCCAAGCCAGAAGGGACTTGGGTTTCTATTTTTATCTATAATTACTTCTATGATATCTCCATTTTGAAGTTCTTTATCTAGAGGATGTACCGCTCAATTTACCTTTGCAATCGTAATATGATTTCCTAAATCAGTATGAACATGATACGCAAAATCAACAGGAGTTGATCCAGTTGGAAGGTTGATAAGATCTCAATTTGGAGTAAATACAAATATTCTATTTTTAAATGTATCAATTTTAAGTGATGAAATAAGGTCATTATTTCAAACATTATTTACCATTTCTTTGAGATCACTTACCCAATCTATTTCTGTAGCTATTTTGCTTCATCATTCTTTATATTCAAAGTGAGCTGCGACTCAAATTTCAGCACGTTTATGCATATCTTGAGTTCGTATTTGTAGTTCTGTTGGTTGTTTCGTAAATTTTTTTAAGAATCATACAATAGTAGTATGAAGACTCTGATAACCATTAGGTTTTGGAAGCGCAATATAATCTTTGAATCTATATGGAAGAGTATGCCACTTACTATGTATTTCTCAAAGTACTCTATAACAATCTGCAACACTAGGTACTACAATACGTATTCCATAAATATCATAGAGATCTTGTGGACTTTTAAAGCCTTTTCTCTTCATTTTTTTATAAATAGAGTAAGGAGACTTTATTCTAAAATCTACACTATGAGCAATATCAATTCATTCTAAAAGTTTTTGTATTTCGAGTATTGCTGAGTTTTGAAATTCTTTTCTTACAGCTCATAGCTCTTTCATATCTCTCAAGAGATCATCATAATCCTGCTTATGGAGTATTTTAAAGCACTCTTCTTCAAGATTACTTTTCATATTATATAGACCGAGTCTTCCAGCAATAGGAGCATATATATTGAGAGT
>CALHAQ010000009.1 GCA_937931775.1 uncultured Candidatus Altimarinota bacterium
AATATCTTGAAAGCAATAAATGAGTATAAATTAGAATGAAAACTAAAGTACCTCTGAATTGTAAGTCATGATGTATATAAGCAAACTCTACAAGAGTACAATTGTTATATTTCTTACTCTAAAAGTGCTGAAAATGGAGACGATGAAGGAATCCCAAATATACTTCTTGAAAACTCACTTTCTGGGAATCTTATTTGCACAACTGTTACATGATGAATCGCTGAAATTTATAACTCTGAAAACTCTCTCATATTAACAGGGAATACAGATGAGGATATAGCTATTATAAAGAATAGTCACATGAACTTTAATGTATCATTATTTGTCGAAAATGCACAAACTAAAATAATACAAGAGTATAAGCGAGATTTTTCTATAGGAATACTAGAAACATATTTATAATACATTTTTTATTCGAAATGACTCGATTTTCTTCCAACTATCGTAACTATCTTAAAACCTGAAAGAATACTATTTTTCGTGTGGATTTTCATATTCTTTGAGGTTGTAACTTTAGATGTGTCATGTGTGATAATTGGAAAAATAAATACGAAATAAATTTTACGAAAGCAGAGTTTAAAAAAATAATACTCACTCTTAGACTCAAATATAATTGTGATTATATTAGATTTCATGGACAAGAAGCTACTTTATATAGTGACTTAAATGACCTTATAGATTTCTCAAAAAAAATGAAAATGCGGGTAGCTCTGAAGACAAATGGTTGGCTTTTAACTGATAAAAGATTATACAAGGCTTTAGATATAGGACTGGATGAACTGTATCTCTCTGTTGATAGTGGTGAGGAAAAATTACATGATGAGATTCGATGAATTCCAGGATCTTTTGATAAAAATATTGATCTTGTAATAAAAACAAAAAAGTATGCTCCAAATGTAAAAGTATATTTTAATTCGGTTGTCATGGCTCAAAGCTATAAGACTCTTCCAAAGCTTTTAGATGTATGTCAAAAATATGGAGTAGATAGGCAAAGTTTTGTATTTCTAAATGATAAGAATAGAAAAGACATAGGACATGTAAATCTCTCAAAGAAACAATTTACTGACTTTTTTTATCATGAACTTCTAGAAATATATAGAAAAAGTATTGCATATAATATCCCAGTAGATTTTTCTCCCTTTGTCTCTGAATTTGTGTGAGAAAAACCAGAATTTATATTAGAGCAGCTTACATGAAAAAATAAAAAATTTCAGTATCAAATTGAAAATTTTTATACATGATTTTATGGAAGAGATTTTTATGACAGATATGGATGTCAGGGGCCCTTAGATCATGCATCTATAAATTATAATGGTGATATGTTCGGTTGCTGTGTTGTAGAACGAGACAGGTGAAATAAAGTGTGAAACGTCATAGATGATGATCTATCATGACTATGGAATGACCAAAGATATAAGCTGTATCGTCAAAGGTCTAATTTCTGATGTAGTTATGGAAAAAAATGTGCAAGTAACTTTAATACTCGTAAGCAATTGTTTCAGGAAACCTATCTCGATGAATCTATTTTTGATATGAACCATCCATATAATTATTATAGATATATAAAAGAGATTAATAATGAGAGTGAGAGTAAACTAGGGCAAAGAAGAAATATAAAGATTCAATTACTTCTATCATCCATCGTAAAACATAATAAATGGTATCAAAATATATGTGAATGATTGGATATACAGATGTGAAATATATCTGAAAAAGATTTTCATTCGCTTCCAATTATATCAAAAAATGAGCTATCAGAACTATATGATTTTATTGATAAAGATGTCATCTCTAGTGATGATACTATGAAGTGACATACGTCTGGATCAAGCGGCTTTCGTCTTGATTTTATTGCTCCCTTAAATTTTCGAAGGCATGTGAAGCAAATTGCTATGTTTTCTCAAGTAAGTAATTTTAGTTTTTATGATTGATTCTACTCTTTTACTCCAACAAACTGTGACCAAGGAAGTAGAGATAGGGAATTGCTTCCATCATATGTAAAAAAACAGTATATTGCTGTTTGAGAGTTTTTATATACAAAATCAGAGTTTGACAGTATAAAGAGTGATTTTCAAAATCAATCATATAACTATATATATTGAGATTCAAAATACATATTTTATGTCATACTCTTATATGAAAAATTCGGAGAACAACTCCCAAAAATAGAGCATATATTTTTATCTTATAGTTTTACAAACAGATCTCTGCGTAAATTTATCGAGAAGTCATTTAGTTGCGAGATAACAGAAATATATGGATGTAGTGAAGTATGACCGATCGGGTATTCTCAGGATGGATGAGCTTATAATATTTTTGGAGATAACTTGGTAGTAGAGCAGCAAGAAGGAAATATAGTTATCACCGATTTAGAAAATGATTTATTTCCATTTATAAGATACAAAAATGGAGATACGTGAAGAGTGATAGATAATACATTCTGTTTTGAAGGAAAAAAGTGACAAGAAATCTGTGGGTATTCACTCAGAGAAATTGATGACTATATATATGAGTCATGCCAAGAAATTATATATTATCAGTTTATTTGAAATACATTTTTGTATTATTCAAAAATTAATATTGAGACATTAAAAATAGAAAAATTATTAAAATCTAAATTTTGAAAAATATATAATATTAAGAAAAGGGGAGAAGATGTTTTTTTTCAAATTTCTACTGAGTGCGGCAAATATAAAACTATAAATATTAAGTAACATGAAGACAATTGTATTTTTTTATCATAACTTCGGAGGATTTTGACATCTTTCGAGGATATATAATATATCTTTACAATTGTTAGAAAACTTTTGAGAAGAGTATAAAATCATCATTCTTAATAGTGGAGAAAAACAGGTTCTTAATAATACGGATCCCAAAATAAAAATTTTTCACCTTCCAACATATGATTTCGAGGAATATCACATTAAAGAATCATCATCAAATAGTAAGATATATGCATTAAGGGAATGAGTATATCAAAAATTATTGAGTGATAATAATGTTGATACTTTTGTGGTAGAACATTTTCCGTTTGGTAGAAACTTCCTTTCCAGTGAAATTCGAGGAATGATAGAATATTTTAAATCTACTTGAGACAACAAAAAGGTATTCTCTTCTCTTCGAGATGTAATAGATATGGATGATTTAGATAAAAATAATTTAGAGCTCTTTGATAGGTTTCTTATTCATAGCGATAAAAATATAATAAATTACGATGATATTTTCCCATGAGATTATAAACATAAAGTATTCTATACAGGAGTAGTTGTACCAAAAATAGAAGAATCTATAGAGCAAACTAAAGATGATTATATAGTGGTATCTATATGATGATGACAGGATGGTTTCTCATTTATTACAGATTTTCTTTTAAAACTCAAGGATACTACTTTTGTATGAAAGGTGTATATGAGTTTATGATCGTCTTATTCATGAGCAAATAAAGCAGATATAAAAGATATATATAAATGAGAGTGTATTATTCAGGATACGTTTGATGATTTTATAGAGCTGAAGAAACATGCCAAACTTGTAGTATCTATGGGAGGATATAATAATATGTATGAGAATATATCACTTGGAGCGATAAGTGTGATTTATACTCGAGAGTCTCATGATGAGCAATATAACAGATTTGAGTTATTATGAAAAAGAATAGAAAATCTATATGATGGAAAGCAGTTAAATTCCAAAGACCTAGAATGACTCCTAAAATCTCATACTAGGGAAGTACCAGATATAGACTTTGGATGAGCATATGCATCTGCGAGTTTTATAGCTCTTTTTGGGAAGCACAAGTATATAAAAATCAGGCCTCTTAATGCATGTAATGCAGAATGTGATATGTGTTGAGTAATCCGTAGACCTCTAGAGAAGAATAATATTGAATTATTGGAGCAAACAATACATGATTTCTATCTGATAGGATGAGAAGTATTAAACTTCACATGAGGAGAACCTACTATTTATAAATGATTTTATGATTTGTTGGATCTTGCAAAATCCTATGGTTTAGTAACTTCTGTATCTAGCAACTGAAGTACTTTTGGAAAGAAATTTTATCATAATATTACCCATAAGTGAGTTCTTTCCATAGACTATATGGATATATCTGTAGATGCAATATGATATCAACATGATACTATAAGAGCGATGCCAGGTTTATTTCATATTATTCAAAAAAATATACCTATACTTCGAAAACTTTGAATAATACTACATATTAATGTGACTATTCGTCGAGATAATATAGAAGATTTAATAAGAATATATGACTTCTTTGCATGCATGAAAATAGATTCTATTTCATTTTCTATGATTGATAGCTCTCCATTTCATGATGTTACAGAACTATATCCGAGTAAAGTTCAACTTGAAAATTTTTATAATACGACAGTTCCTTGTTTACAATCACGCAATTGAATACGGAAGATTTCTATTTCTCCACTAAATAAAACTACGGATTTAGACACCTTTATAAAATGAATTTTAGGAAAGCATAATTATCCCCGTATCTCAGGAGAAAAATGTCCTTTTATATCATCGATGTCTGAAATTAGAATAAATGAGAATGGTGCTCTTTCTCCTTGTTGTGAGATGGATGATTACGATGAAGATATCGGCAATATAAATAATACTTCTCTTATAGAAACTCTTACTTCACCACAGTATTATACCTTTATAAATCAAACATATCCAAATATTTCAAAGGCATGTTCTAGCTGTAAAATTGTCGTACCAAATTAATTATTTCACTTATAACGGAGATATCTAAAATATTTAAAACTATTGCAACTATAAATCATCAAAATATATAGGGAGCGAAAGAGAATACACTTTTTATTTTCACATGAGAAAAAGGATTATAGTGATGAGTTTTTCGAGACTTATGTAGAGCATTTACCTTTTTGAATATTGTTTTTAATTCGACTACTTCTTTTTTTGATACATAGGGAGAAAGAGCTTGTATATACTTTGATGGATCTATATGCTTAAAAAAAGATCTTGGTGTCATTTTTCTTACATTAGCCTCTTCTTTAGCTGTTCCGTCATATATATTTCTTTGTATTTCTAATGTATGATATAAATAGGGTTTATCTAACATCATACCAACTTCCAAGTCATTTATGTCTATTAAGTATTCTTCTTTGTATATAAAAATTAGTTTGTAGGCAAATAATACAGCCTTAAATATTAGATATAAAATGATTCAAATAGTAAGTATAAATATAACTCTTTGGATTGTTTCTTCAGGACTCTTGATATATTCATATAATATAAATCATACTCCAAGTATGTTGAATATAGATATATAAATCCATGTTTTTATCCTGTTTTTATACCTATTTATATAGGGAAGTATATGTTTTATGAATATAAATAAACATCATCATATAGCTCATATAATAAGTATGATATAAAATATAGTAACTGAATTTGTTATATATTCATGATTTAAGATAAATAAATCTATAATATTTCGTTTAATGAGACGAATAGAAATAAATATAATTAAAAAGATATTTAACCATTTTAATGCTCATAGTAACAAATTTCTATAGGTTTTAGATTGATTTTTATGTATAAAGTCATCTCTTTTTGTTTCCCATAGATTTTTATAGAGATTTTTTCTTTTTTCTCAGATCCATAAATTGGGTCATAACCAAAACCATAAAAAATATATAAATAAATATAGTAATGTTACTAAAGCGATGCTTGTAATGAATCCTAATATTCATATATAGGGAATAAATACTCATAA
>CALHAQ010000010.1 GCA_937931775.1 uncultured Candidatus Altimarinota bacterium
TCTATAGATAGTTCTGGCAAGAACCTTCTCTCACCTCTAAGTATAGTTGGAGAGTCGTTTCCATTTATATAGAATAGTGTTTTTTCAAACACCTCATTTTCTAGAGATACATACGGTTGAAAGTTTGTTAAAACTTGATCCATTCCACCAATAAGGAGTAAGAAGGTTTCATACTGTCATTGTAAGTCAGTGAATTCTTGATGTGGGATTGTGATTTGTGAAAAAGGATTGTCTATATCTTGTAAACTCTCACAGGTATCAAATAATGTAGACATGATGTCTAGAATCCCTTTATTTATACATATTTGGTTATCAAGAGTCATCCAGTACCATCAAGCCTTTTCGCCTCTTTTATTTTGTCAGACATCTAAGTGTGTGATTTCGTCATACCCATCTCTCCAATTACCTTCTGCATGTCAGTGTTGTTTCTGAAACATATCAACCTTTGTGAGCTGATGTCTTAGGTGATATAAGAAACCATATATATCTGAAGGACTTCATTTTTCTAAAGACGTAAGAGTAGCTTCTGGAATAGAGGGGTCAATTGTTATATTCTCAGGGTGTGTTATGTGGGGAGGTTTTCATAGTACACTTTTTCCTTTTCTTTTTACTGTACTTATAAGTCATTCATTCACAAGCTGAGGCCATTTCTCTCCAGTAGTCAGAGATCTGTGACTTTCTATAAAGGGAACAGTTTTGTGCGGTTGGTGAGCATCTGTCATGAGTACTGTTCCAGCAGCTCATCTTATAATGGCTACAGTTGGACTTACTACTTCATTATTAGTAAGATTCCCTGGAATATGTGTTGTATTACTTGGTATTATTTTTGTGTTCATAATATGTAAATTAATATATAAAAAGTATTAAATAATACTTGTCAATATTATACTATCAACTTAGGCATATGTCAATATATCAAAACATAAGTAAAAATATAGTATATTTTTGCTTTATATAAGTAATATGTTAGTATGTTGTAAGATTACGACAACATTTTTAAATTATTATTAATACATATGAAAGCAATATTCTCATGACTTGGGATAGAAAAAGCAGATGGAGAAGTATATTTGAAACTCTTAGAGCTCTGAGCTCAGAGTATTTCGGTGCTTGCAAAAAATTGTAATACACCCAGATCAAGTATGTATGTCATACTTGAGAGACTGAAACAGTCCTGAATTATAGAAGAGTTTCAAAGATATTCAAGAAAATATGTACGAGCTATAAACCCTGAAGAAATAGAAAATATCCTTTTAAAGAAAAAATTGGAAATTGATCATAGTGTAGAAATTCTTCACAAGAATATGAAAAGCCTCCAAGATCTTCAATCTGAGTATTCCTTTCGCCCAATTGTCCATTTTTTTGAAGGTGAGGATGAAGTCCGCGCTTTATATACAAAAGTACTATCTTATAAAGAATTTCAAGCAGTAGTGAATCCCTGACCACTTACAGACATTTTTTCTGATATTACTCAGGCAATAAAAACAAATAAAATACATGTAAGTGAGTTTATTACAAAATGAAAGAAATCAGATGAATATAATAGATTATATAGTTCTGATTTTCATAAAATAAAGAGCTTACCTGAGAGTTATATCTTTTCTTCGGATACTATTATCACACATGATTCTGTTTTCATGATTTCATACGATGGCACTCAGGTTTCAGGATTTCAAATCCAAAGTAGGTCTCTTGTAGAAACCCAAAAAATCTTATTTGACTCTCTTTGGAATTCTATTTCTTAAAATACACACTATGTTTACACAGACGCAGA
Source organism: uncultured Candidatus Altimarinota bacterium (assembly GCA_937931775.1). Lineage (GTDB taxonomy): Bacteria > Patescibacteriota > Gracilibacteria > BD1-5 > UBA6164 > JAACSU01. The sequence goes on from CALHAQ010000010.1 coordinate 1,775, forward strand.
AAGTTTTAGAGTATCTCCAAACTATTCCGAGAGGGAAAGTGATGACGTATAGTTCTATAGCAAAGAGATTCGATACGCATCCTCGAGTTATAGCTACCATTATGAGGACGAATAAGCACCCTGAAATATATCCCTGTTATAAAGTAGTAAATATAAAAGGAGAATTACTCTGATATAGTGCTGGAGGGCCAACTATCAAGAAAAGATTGTTACAAGCAGATGGTGTGAAGTTTATATCTGAGAGAGTAAGTTCAGAGTATATTATTTAGAAGATGCTTCTTAATAGTAAAATATTATATAATATAAAGATATTTGACATAATATATATATTACTTAAAGTAACTAAAAAATTAATTATATATTGATATATGAACTTCTTGATACCTCAAATATGTCATTCTCCTGAATGACCATCATGATGAACTACTTTTACTATATCAACCACAGCAAAAGAAATTAATGAAGCATTGAGACATGGAGCTAAGTTTTTGAAACCTCTTCATAAAAATAGAAAATTTAGTATTTCTGGTGATAATATCTATGTACCTACACATGGAAATACATCAAGGAAAATTGATATAGCTACAGATGACGAGCGTTCTGGGGTTACAACAATAAAAAATAGCCTCACCCGAGAACTTGTCATCCTTATAAAATGAGAAAAAGATGAAATCGTCGCTCAAGACCAAAATGTTAAAAGATTAGCTCGTTTGCTCTTAAGGGTTGCGTGAAATAGTGATAATAGAAAATTTTTAAACGACTTTGCTCAATGGTTTAGTGATGATATTTCGGCTGTATCATGAATTTGAAAAGACTATGATATAAAGCGAGAAGGAACAATGAAAACACTTTATGAAAAACTTATTACAAGACTAGAATTTAGTACTGAAGATATAGATGTGATTTTAGCATTTTCTTGGGAATGGAAATCAACCTTTAGGCATGCAACATATGGTTGTAGAATGTGGATGATTATTACTTGTATTGTAAATATGATAGATTTAGACAAGGAGGATATAGCTTTCAAATAAAAAAGACTTACATATTGTAAGTCTTTTTTATTCTGGGATATATTTATATCCAAATAGAGATTATATATGAAGCTATTATGAGAGCTACGAGATTAAATCCTGAGAGGATCATAATTTTTGCAGCTTGCCACTCTTTTTTATCCGCACCCCATATTACTCCACTAATAATATTTGGAACCATGAATCCTATCCAAATGAGAAGAGCAAGAGATAAAGCGCTATAATCAGGAATACTCACAATAAAAAAAGTAAGTACAGTAATCATAACGAGTGTACTGAGAGCTTCAAGAGCTAACAGCTTGAAAATTCATTCTTCTTGTTTCTTCAGTTCTGCTTTACTGAGATTCTCCCAACCATGAATCTTCATCCAAAGGTTTCCAAAAATAGGACCAAACCATAATGGAGCCAAAGCAAAAGTAATCACACTTACTACAACAATCATGAGCCAATTCATATCTATCATAAGTAAAAAATTAGAATCTAAATAATATTTTATTATATACTCTCTCCTTCAAAGAGCATTTCAGGCTTTCCATCTATAAGAGGGAATGCTTGAGATACAAGAGCCATTACTTCAGGGATTTGCATACTCGCTTTATGAGCCTCTGAGCTTTCCCATTCTTCGTATCCACAGATTGTATCCCCATCGATTGCCATATTATACTTAATACAACCTGGCATTTTCAGGTCTTCGACTTGCGCGAGTAGTGCAGCAACTTTTGGACCATTTCCTTCTGTGAGCTTCATTTTAAATACTCCTACCCAATTTTTCATAATAATTAAGTTATGTATATAAAAAACTAGAAGTATTATATACAAAATCTTATATTATAAAAATAATCAGTTGTATAAATATCTACTCACATCGTCTCTTGGACTTGAAGCGCTTGTAAAAAAAGAAGTTCAAAAACAAGACTATGAGATTAGTGAAGTGCAAGACAAGGCTATCTATTTCTTAGGATGAATCGAAGCTATAGCTCGAATGAACCTCTGGAGTCGATTTGGAAATGTCCTGTATCTTGTGCTATGAGAAGAAGAAAAAGTCAGAGATTTCGATGCGTATTTTGATATAGTGTATAAACAGGATTGGAAAAAATATATCCCTGAGGGATATGAAGTAGTAGTAAATGCTACAGCTATTAAATCAGAACTTTGAGCTGTCTCTACTCTCCAGTGAGTAGCGAAAAAAGCTATTGTAAAGTCTCTTGTGGGAGAAGGGAAACTCAGAGAGAATACAGAAAAAGGAGTGGTGGAGATTAGAATTCTCATGGAAAACGATACTCTCAGAATACTCCTAAATACATCAGGAGTGGGACTTCATAGACGAGGATATAGGGAATTAACTGGACAGGCTCCTCTCAAAGAAAATGTTGCTGCAGCTCTCGTAATACTTTCTGGATGGAAGTTTAGAGAGCCACTATACGACCTGTTTTGTGGATCATGAACTATTGCAATAGAGGCTCTCATGATAGCAAAAAATGTAGCTCCGGGACTCAAAAGAAAATTCGCATTTCAAAACTGGAATTGGATCCCTAGGGAAGTAATGGAGGACGAAAAAAAGAGAGCTGTAGAGATGCAATTTGCATGAGAATACAAGATTTATGCAAGTGATATGAGAAAGGAAGTAGTAGAGTCTGCTAAGCGTAGTGCAAGCTTCGCTGGATTTTCATGAGAAATAGAATTTAGTTGTCAGGACTACAAGGAAGCTATTCGTAAGGGTATTTCAGGATACATAGTATCTAATCCTCCTTATGGACTGAGACTTGACGAGGATGATTCAGAAGGGATTCATAAAGGATTAGCAGAGTATTTTACGCAGCCAAATATCCTCTGAGGAATTATCTCATCAGATCTCGAATTTGAGAAACGATCAAAAACGAAATACAAAAAAAGAAAGCTCTACAATTGATGAGAGCTTTGCTATTTTTATAAAAAGATTTAGGCTGCAAGTTGAGATTTATCAGAATTATCCCCACGATTTACTCAAAGTCATTTGTAAATCCCTGTAATGGTATTAGCAAGTATATTTTTTAGTCCAATTACTTCGATAAAGTCAGGAAGGTCTTGCTTATTAATTGAATCACTTATAAATATTTTCTTAATTATATCAGGATATTTATCTTTTATCCCTGATAGTCTTTCTATAGCTTTTCCATTTAACATACCATGAGTAATAGCTATTGTGATACTTTTAGGTTTAAGCAGTATAATTTCTTCGATGAGTTTTTCCATTGTTCCTCAAGTATCAAGCATATCATCATGAATTACTATATCTCTTCATTCTACATCTCCATATACATCTATTTGATCAACAGAATTAGGTATAGAGTAGTCTCTATCTTTGATTACATTGATATGTTTTAACTCTAATGTTTTTGCTATAGCAGCTGTAGTTTTTGCTCATCACTGGTCAGCTCAAGATAGTGTTAAGTTATTCCTTGTAAGTCGTGATCTATTAATTGCTTCTTCAACAAACCATCCAGTGTATAAATTTATAAAGTTTGTTCATTTAAATGCACTTTTGGATGCAGGATTATGAATATCTATATTTATACAATAACCGTCTCTTTGAGTCATATCTGCAATCCACTGTCCAATTATGTCTATTGATGCTGATTGTCGTTTCTCAGGAGTAGTTTTATCTTGCCTTGCATATGGAATACAAGACTGAACAAGATTTACAGTTCGAGCCCCATTATCACGAATAGAACCCAAGAGAAGAAGATCGTGTAATAGTTTTTTATCAAGATCATTTTTACGAACAATTCCATCAGTTGATTCATAGTCACCACTTGGATCAGAAAAAAGATAAACATGTTTCCCTCTGACACTCTCATTGAGAGTTGATATTGATTCTCAACATTCGAAACTCTCATAATCAGGCATGACATCCAGAGTTACTGTTTCATTTCGAGCAATATCGGAACCATTCTTTCTTGCTAAGTCTAAGATTGCTTGGATTTGAGTCTGGACAGCTCTAGCTAACTTTTCAGTATCAGGTGTTGCAACTAAATGAAGTCAAAATGTATTTGTAATTTTTCCTTGTACAAATCTATCGAGTGCAGATGCTCAATTTGACATAAATATAATAATTATGAATTATATAACAGGTCTTTAATACTTATTTAATCAGAGAAAGCAATTATATGGTTATATTATATGTTAATAATATGTCAAATACTTCTTGAATTCTTCAGAAGAAATCACTATTCATGTATGAGTAATGATCAGCGCTTCTAAATCAGAAATATTCTCTAAGATATCTCTTCATGCGTGCTGACTTGCTGCAAAAAGCGTTGTAGCAAATGCATCAGCGTAGATTCATAGTGGATGAGAAACAAATACTCAGTTGTGCTCATCAATCGAATTTTTGATATGGTGTCCTGTCTTGAGCTGCCTCTTGTTTCCTGAGCTTGAGCAGAGAGCTCAAGAATTGAGTGTATATTTTCCGAGAGATTTTTCAGGATCTAGGGGATCTTCTAAGCCTATTTCAAAGCTTCATTTGCAACGAATATCTCAACCGAAGTTAAGAAGAAATCTATCAAAGTGAGGAGCAAGTATATCAAATACTCTATCGAGCATGTATCACTTTCAGAGTCCTCAGAATTCTATAGAGATATTATTATGAAGTATTAGCTGGGAATCTGTAATCTCGATGTACCGAGTTCAAATGTTTTCAGGAAGGATAGATTCTGATATTCAGTAACCATCATTTTCGAGTAGAGGGAGAAGAGTAATATCGAATACTCATTTACTTATTTCATGAACCTCAAGAGATATTTTCAAAAGATATTTGAGTTCCTCATCGAGAACAGCCTTTTTAGTATGATTCAGCTCTGAGAGAAAATTACCTGAAATGAAACGAGAGTATTTCTGTTCAAACTTTTCTACTCGCAAAAAACACTCACGAATAATATCTTCATGAGCGCTTTTGCTATCTATATATATTTCTAGAAGTGTTCAAAGAGCTTCTAAGGAATACTTTTTCATGATTTACATATTTTTAAGGGCTGCTTTGAAAGCATTTGTAGTGAGACTTGCTCCTGATACAATCCCTATTTCACTTGCTTCTTCAATAGTGAGACCATTTGTAGCATTATTGATACTATTTGCGAAACTACTAATATATTTTTGTCATACATTTCCTGCCTCTATGACAGATATATCTATATTTTGAATCTTCCCATCAGAAGTATTTATACTAAGAGAAAAGCTTTCAGGACCACCTGGTGAGCTGTAGTTTTGAGTCAGATTGATAGTCTTTTCTTCAGGAATGTTAGCACTTTCTTCTTCTGGGGCAGGTGTTGTGGGAATAACTTCTTGCTTCACCTCTTCTACAGGTATTTCAAGAACCTCAGGAGTTGTCTCTGTTTTCTCCATAGCTTCAGGAGCATTCTCTTCTGTTTGAATTTCAACCTCTTCTGTATTCTTATCTTCTATTTTTTCGTTATCTTCATCTATTTCTTCTTCTACCTCTTGCTCTATTTGAGCATCTTTTGGAGTAATCACTTCAACTTTTGGAAGTTCATTAGTTTTGGTTTCCTCTATAGATGTAGTACTTCCACAACTTGTAAGAAATATGATCAGTGCAAGAACGATAATAGTTTGAGTAGACTTCATAATACATGGATTAAAAAACAATATCACCTAAATGATACTGTTTTCCTCATAAAATCAAGAATTTAAGATGATTTAGAATTGCTCATTGAGCTTAAGTTTGTTTTGGTAAAACATTCTTGAGCTTGATACTCCAAATCTTTGTGCTGCAATTCTATCGATTCCCATTCAAAATGCAAAACCAGAATATTTCTTTGAATCTATTCCACATCACTCAAGTACTGTAGGGTGTACCATACCTGAACCAAGCAGTTCCACCCAACCAGTTCAGCTGCACATACTGCATTTCTTTCCTTTTGCCTCTCCGGATCAATTACAAATTTGGCAACTTACATCTACTTCCGCGCTTGGCTCAGTAAATGGGAATATACTTGGCCGGAATCTTAGCTCAGTTTTTTCTCCTAAAAGTTGCTTCATAACGGTATCAAGAGTCCACTTAAGGTCCCCAAATGTTACTCCTTCTCCTACTACGAGTCCTTCAAGTTGATAGAAATTACAAGTATGCCGAGCATCCTCTTGTTCATAGCGAAATACTCTTCCTGGAACAATAATCTTTATAGGAAGTTCTTGACTCATCATAGTTCTTATTTGCACAGGAGATGTATGAGTTCTCAGAAGAAGTCTTTCTCAAATATCTTTATTTTTATTAACATCATCACTAATCCAGAATGTATCCCAGACATCTCGGGCTGGATGGTTATGAGGAATATTGAGTTTATCAAAGTTATGGAGTTCATCTTCAACCTGAGGACCATCCTCTATTTTGAATCCAAGAGAAATAAATATATCTTCGAGCAATTCTGTCGTATGAGATATAGGATGCTTATGACCGAGATTTTCTGATGGATATCCTATCGTTACATCAATTGCTTCATCTGATTCTACTTGCGCAAAAGCAGCAAGTTCTATTTCTCATGCTTTATTAGCAAGCTTTATCATGAAATCCTTCTTCATTTCATTCGCTGCAACTCCCACAGTTTTCTTATCCTCTATAGAGAGGTCTTTTACACCCGCAAGAATAGCCTTGAGTTTTCCTTTTTTTCCTAGATAGTCTGATTCTAACTGCTTGAGCGAAGCCTCACTATCTATAGTAGCTAGACTTGCTATAAATTCTTCCTGTAATCTTTGTAGTTGTTGTTTCATGATAACGGTATTACTATTTTACTTATAATGGTATGGATGATAAGCAAGTAGGAGGGAATTGCAAGACTATAGAGTAAGGAAAAATCTTCTATGATATATATAATTAAAAAAACATATAAAAAACTCTAAAAAATGTTTTGACAATAGTTTATATTTTCATAGAATCTCCGGGCTTTAAGGAAATTTCCCCTCAAGACGTGGGAATATGAAGAGGTTATGTTAGACTACTTTCACATGTGAAAATAAGTTTAACCTCTAGCTTTATTTTTATAAAAAATACTATAAATGGCTGGATTGCTTGCTCGAAAAATCGAGATGACAAGAGTTATTAAAGGGGACAAATTTGTTCCTGTAACTCTATTAGAACTCCCAAAAATGCAGGTTGTTGGTTATAAAACAGCTGAAAAAGATGGATATAGCGCTATCATAGTTGGTATTGTTGGTAAGGAAGAATCAAAACTTGCGAAAGGAAAGTCAGCGCTTTGCGTGAAGAATTTCTCACAGGTAAGTGAATTCCGAATTGAACAATCTGATGAAGGAGCAAAAGAAGTTGGTAGTGAGCTTGGGTTTGCTGACCTAGAAGGAGTGAAAACAATTAGCTTCTCAAGTATCTCTAAAGGTAGAGGTTTTGCAGGAGCAATGAAAAGACATAACTTCCATGGTGGTCCTGGTGGACACGGTTCTAAGTTTCATAGAGCCCTAGGTTCTATCGGTAATAGAAAACCAACAAGAACACATAAAGGAAAAAAGATGCACGGACATTACGGTGTTGATAAAAATACTCTCAGAGATGTGCCTCTAGAAATAGTAAATCAGGAAGCTGGTATTATCGGTGTGAGAGGTCCAGTTCCTGGAGCGAGAAATTCGCTTGTTCATATTTATCTTTAATACATTAAAACAGTAACAATGAATACGAAAGTATACGACATGAAATGAAAAGAGAGCGGAACAGCTACTCTTAACAAAGATGTTTTTGGTGTAGAGGTAAATGAAGGACTGATTCACAGAGCACTCATACTTCAACTAGCAAACGCAAGAGTTGCAATAGCTCACACAAAAACAAGAGGAGAAAGAAGAGGTTCTACAAGAAAGATCTACAGACAAAAAGGTACCGGTAGAGCAAGAATGGGATCAAATAGATCTCCAATTAGAAAAAAAGGTTGAGTAGCCTTCGGTCCAAGGAATGACAGAAACTTTACGCTCACTATGAATAGAAAAGAGAGACAAAAAGCTTTATTCTGTGCTCTTTCTTCGAAAGTAGCATCTAAATCTCTTGTAGTTGTAAAAAAACTTGAGATGAAAGAGGCTAAAACAAAAACAATGAATACTATAATGAATGCTCTGCCACTTGGAAAAACAGCACTTGTAGCGCTTCATGAAAAAAATGAAACAGTAGAGAACTCTATATCTAACCTGAAGAATGCAAAATATGTACAAACTTCATACTTAAATATGGCTGACCTACTTAAATTTGAAACATTAGTTCTTACAGAGGACTCACTTAAACAACTAAATGCACTAACTGCATAATTACTTACTTTTTACTATAGGATCATGAGACTGTATAAAATATTACAAAAACCGATTGTAACAGAGAAAACTGCAAATATGCAAATTGGACAACCTAGATATGGATTTGTCGTTGCTCCAGATGCTACAAAGATAGATATCAAAGTTGCTATAAAAGAACTCTATGGAGTTGATGTTGTAAAAGTAAATATCTTAAATGCGCGTGCGAAACATAAGAACGGACGAAAAGTAAAAAAGCAATTAAAGAGAAGGTGTGAAAGAAAAGCATATGTAACACTCAAAAATGCTTCAGATACAATTGATGTAACAATCGTTAAATAATACCAAAAGATTTATATCTAAAAATTAACCAATGGGACTTAAAAAATTTAAACCAACTACACCCGGAAGAAGAGGAATGACAGGAATAGACTATAGTGATCTTACTGCAACTACTCCAAACAAAGCTCTTACGACTACTCTCAAGAAGAATGCCGGGAGAAATAATACTGGTAGAATTACTATTAGACATAAAGGATCAGGTCATGCAAAAAGATATAGACTTGTAGATTTCTTTATGACAGATAAAAAAGATATTCCTGCAAAAATTGAAACAGTAGAATATGATCCATATAGATCAGCATTTATTGCTCTGGTATGCTATAGTGATGGTGAGAGAAGATATGTTCTTGCTCATGATGAGGTAAAGGTATGAGATACTATCATTACTGCTGAGAAAGCAAAACTTGCTTCTGGAAATAGAATGGAGATTGGAAATATACCAGTTGGTCTCAAGGTTCATAATGTAGAACTTATCGTTGGGCAAGGTTCTTCATCGGTAAGATCAGCAGGATCGTCAGCACAAGTTTTCTCTCAAGAATGAGATTACACACAGCTGAAATTACCATCTGGAGAAATTAGACTCATACATAAAAAATGTTACGCAACACTCGGAAGAGTATCAAATCCTGATCATAACATGGTTACCATTGGTAAAGCTGGTAGATCGAGATGGATGGGTAAAAGACCTACTGTAAGAGGTAAGGCTATGAATCCAGTTGATCATCCACATGGTGGTTGAGAAGGAAGAAGTCCTATTGGTATGAAGGCACCGAAAACTCCTTGGGGTAAGGTTGCTCTCTGAAAGAAGACAAGAAGTAGAAAGAAGACAACTGGAAAATGGATTCTCAAAACGAGAAAAGGGAAACTCATGATGTAATTATAACTTTTATTTTATAGAAATCGTCTTATGACAAGAAGTTTAAAAAAATGACCATACGTTTACGACAGACTCGTAAAAAAAGTTGAAAAACTTAACGAGACAGGGAAAAAAACTGTAATAAAGACTTGGTCCCGAACATGTACAGTGATTCCAGAATTTGTAGGACATACATTTGGAGTACATAATGGAAAAACACATACACCAGTTTTCGTTACTGAAGATATGGTTGGTCATAAATTAGGAGAATTCTCAATGACTCGAACATTTAGAGGACACGGAGGAACAAGAAAATAATATTATTACTTACAATTTATAAACGATTGTCATGAAAGCAAACGCAAAAAATATTCGAATCTCACCAAAGAAACTGAGAGTAATCGCAGAAGTAGTGAGAGGAATGAAGGCTAATGAAGCTCTTAAATTCCTAAAATTTGCTCCAAAAAAGGGAGCTGATCTTATGTATAAGATTGTTCACAGTGCTGTAAGTAATGCAGTTCATAATGACTCTCAAAATGCAGCTGATTTATGTATTGATTCTCTTATTGTTACAAAAGGTATTGTGTATAAGAGAGGAAGGCCAGTATCAAGAGGGAGAATGCATCCGATTCTAAAAAGAACTTCGAATGTAAAACTAGAACTCCAAGTCAAGTAATGACGCAAAGCAAAGCTTTGTTGACATTAGTTATGTAGAGCTTGCTCTGCGAAGTAATAAAAACAAAAATTAAACTTATAGCAGAGAGTTACCCGGGAAAAAATCCTAGACCTCTATAAAGAATTTTAAACTATAATTATATTTCTCCTATGTGACATAAAGTTAGTCCAATAGCATTTAGACTCCCATATATCGTAAACTGGAAATCATCTTGGTATGGTGACAGAAAAGCGTATAAAGCTTCTCTTGCTCATGATATCAAAGCAAGAGAGATTCTTGATAACCTTCTTACAGGTATTCCAGTAGGTGATATTCTGATTTCAAAAAATGACGAAAGCGTTGTTGTGGATATATTTACTTCAAAAGCCTCTCTTATACTTGGAAAAACAGGTGAACAGGTAGAAGTGATGAAAACGAAACTTCAAAACAAACTTGGAGGAAAATTCATTATAAATGTTAAAGAAATTAAACAACCTGATACAAATGCTAAAATAGTAGCATTCTCTATCGCAAACCAAATAGAAAAAAGAATGCCATATAAAAGAGCTATTAAACAAGCACTTCAAAAAGCAATGGAAAAAGGAGCTCTTGGTATCAAGGTAAAAGTTGGTGGAAGACTCAATGGTGCAGAAATAGCAAGAAAAGAAACGTTTAAAGAAGGAAATATCCCAACACAAACTATTAGATCTAATATTGATTATACAACTATCAGAGCTGAGACAGTGTACGGTACAATAGGACTAAAAGTATGGATCTATAAAGGAGATATATACAAAAAGAATAAAAAACTTGACTCTTAAAGAATATTTATATACTAACTTGGCTTACAATGTTACAACCAAAGAAAACCAAATATAGAAAGACCATGCGAGGTCGTCTCAAAGGTAGTGCTACCAGAGGGGCAGAGCTTGCGTTTGGTGACTATGCTCTCAAAGCTACGACAAGAGGTTATATAACTTCTCGTCAAATAGAATCAGCGAGAAGAGCTATGGTACGTTACGTGAATAGAGGTGGAAAAATTTGGATAAGAATTTTTCCAGACAAAGCTTTCACAGCTAAACCTCTTGAAGTACCGATGGGTTGAGGTAAATGATCTGTGGAAATGTATAGGGCTCCTGTAAAACCTGGTAGAATACTCTTCGAAATGACGTGAGTAAAACCAGAAGTTGCAAGGGAAGCTTTCACGCTGGCTGCTTATAAGCTCCCAGTAAAGACAAAAATAATAGTTGATTAATTTTACAAGCATATGAAAGAAATAAAAGACCTAAAGATGAAATCTTCTGATGCTCTAAAAAAATTATCGGCTGATAAGGTAACAGAAGAAATTAAAGGAGCTGAAAAAATGCTCTACACACTTAAGATGAAACTCAGTGTGGGTGAAGTAAAACAGACTCACTTAGTAAAAGCCTTGAGGAGATATATAGCATCACTCAAAACACTTGCAAACATTGCTAAATAATTTACCAGAAAATATCATACAAAATGAGAACTATAACAGGAACAGTCGTAAGTAATAAAATGGATAAAACTATTGTAGTATCTGTAGATACATACAAAAGTCACGAAAAATACCATAAAAAGTTTAAGGTAACAAAAAAGTTTTATGCTCACGACGAAGGGAATACATGTAACATCGGAGATGTAGTTACAATAAGTGAATCGAGACCTCTTTCAAAGAGTAAGAGATGGACTCTCCAAACAGCATAAATATAAATATTTTTAAAGACTAAAGTTATAATTTTATTATGATACAAACGGAAACAAGACTCGCAGTAACAGATAACTCTGGAGCAAAAGAAGTTCTTTGTATTAAGGTACTTGGAGGTTCACACCGAAGATATGCATCTATTGGAGATGTTATCGTATGTAGTGTTAAAAAAGCTTCACCAGACGGTGCTATTAAAAAGAAAAAGGTAGTAAAAGCTGTAGTAGTAAGAACAGCAAAAGAAGTAAGAAGAGAAGATGGGAGTTATGTACGATTTGATGATAACGCGTGTGTTATTATTGATGATGGAGGACAACCAAGAGGGACTCGTATATTCGGTCCAGTAGCAAGAGAGCTCAAGGCAAGAGGGCATAATAAAATTGTATCACTTGCTCCAGAAGTTCTATAAATTATTTACACACTTAGATATAGATTATGAAATTAAGATCAGGAGACAGCGTTGTTGTAATAGCTGGTAAAGATAAAGGAAAAAATGGGAAAATTCTCAAAGTATTCCCAATTACTGGAAAAATCCTTATAGAAGGTGTAAATATTGTTACAAAACATATTAAAAAACAAGGAACAACACCAGGACAAATTATAAAGATGGAGAAAGCAATCGATGCTTCTAACGCTATGCTTGTTTGTCCGATAACAGAGAAACCAACAAGAATAGGTTATGTGATGGTAGAAGAAAAAGGAATATCTAAAAAGTTTAGATTTTCTAAAAAAGCAGTAAAAGAAAATAAAAAAGCAGCTAAAGATTGTATTATTAAATAATTATTTCATTTCAAATGACATTAAAAGATACATATAAGAAAGAGATTGCTGGAAAACTCCAGAAAGATCTCGGACTCAAAAATACTATGGAAGTTCCAAAACTTGAAAAAGTGGTACTCAATATGGGGATAGGAACATACATACGTAATGGGAACAAGGATTATAGTGTTCTTCAAGAACATATGGCTCTGATTTCAGGGCAAGCTCCAATAGTGAAGAATGCTAAGAAAGCAATTTCTAACTTCAAACTGAGAGCTGGTATGCCAGTTGGGCTTACTGTTACTCTTAGGGGTGATAATATGTACAATTTTCTTGAGAAACTCGTAAACATTGTTCTTCCTAGAGTACGTGACTTCCGAGGAATAAGTGCAAAATCATTTGATAGTGAAGGAAACTATAATTTTGGAATTAAAGAACATACTATCTTTCCAGAAGTTCCTCAAGATGATGTAGTGAAAAACCATGGTTTACAAATAACAGTAAAAACAACAGCAAAAACTCCAGAGGCTGGAAAAGCGCTTCTTACAGAAATGGGTTTCCCATTTGCAAAGTAATAATACTTCTTTAATTAATTACAGGTGGCTAGAAAATCAAAGATTGCAAAATCTCAAAAACTGAAAAAGAAATTTCTTCAAGCATTAGCTGATGGAAGAAAACCTCATGAAGCAACAAAAGTTTTTAACTGTTGTGGTACATGTGGAAGAACCAGAGGATATCTTGGAAAATATGGAATTTGCAGAATCTGTTTCAGAGAAAAAGCAAATGCAGGTGAACTTCCAGGAGTAAGAAAATCAAGTTGGTAGAATACTCTGACGTCAGGTCAGATACAAAAAATATATTAAAACATTTAGTTTCATAAATATCGTCATATGATAATGGATCCGATAGGAGATTTACTCACAAGAATACGAAATGCATACCTTGCTCGAAAGGAAGATATGAGCGTTCCTTATTCTAGAATAAAATCTGACATACTCAAAATACTCAAAAAAAATAAGTATATTTCTGATTATGAAGAAGTTGACTTAGGTGGAGGTAAAAAAGATCTAAGAGTTGTCCTTAACAACGTTCGAAAGACTCTCAGTGTCCCAACATTTAAAAGAATTTCTCGTCCAGGACAAAGAATTTATCTTGGATCAAATGATATAAGAAAATCTAGAAACGGACACGGTATCTTTATAGTATCTACACCAAAGGGAGTAATTACTTGATATGAAGCTCGAAGTCTGAAAGTAGGTGGAGAACTTCTCTGTGAGGTATATTAATATAAAGAATAATGCAGACGCAAAATTTGCGATCGTAATTTAATTAAAAAATTTTAAAAAATGTCTAGAATAGGAAAACTCCCAGTAGCTGTACCTGAGAAGGTAGAAGTAAAAATTACTGGAAATACTGTAGATGTAAAAGGTGAAAAAGGAGCTCTTAGTTTTACTTTTGCCGATTGTGTTGCTGTAAAAATGGAAGAAAATAACGTCATAGTATCTAAACTAGATGATTCTGGAAAAGCACTATGGGGAACTACAAGAGCTGTTATAGCAAATATGATAGAAGGTGTTAGTGCTGGATATACTAAGTCTCTTGAAATTAACGGTGTTGGGTATAAGTTTGAAGTTCAAGGACAAAAACTTATTCTTTCAATTGGTTTTTCTCACAAAGTAGAAATGCTGGTTCCTACTGAACTAAAAGTTACTCAAGATGAAAAACTTAAAAATGTAATACATGTTTCTGGTATAGATAAACAGATGGTTGGTCAATTTGCATCAAAGGTGAAGGCAAAGAAAAAACCAGAACCATATAAAGGAAAAGGTATTAAATACGTATGAGAATATGTAAGAAGAAAAGCAGGTAAAACAGGTGCAAAATAATCTACAATTTAAAATATAAGCATTAGGCTATGTTACAAAAACAACTAAACAGACTCCGAAGAAAAGCAAGAGTGAGATCTCAAATCTCAGGAACTGCTGCAAGACCAAGACTGAGTATTTTTAGGAGTACTACTCATATTTCTGCTCAACTTATAGATGATCAGGCCGGAAAAACTCTTGGAGCTGTATCAGATTTAAAAATGAAAAAATCATCGAAAACTGATCTTGCATCGCAAGTAGGAACTGAAATAGCAAAAATTGCAAAAACACTAAAAATAGAAGAAATTGTCTTTGATAGAGGAGGGTTCTCATATCATGGAAGAGTAAAAGCACTTGCAGATGCTGCAAGAGAGGGAGGTCTAAAATTTTAATTATTTTTTATAATAATACATATGGCATTCGAAGGAAAAAGAAATAATAGAAAAGGAGGGAGAGATAACTTTAAACCAAAAAAAGAGTTTAAAGAAGAACTTCTAGCTATTGATAGAGTAACCCGCGTAACTGCTGGTGGTCGTCAGCTCAGATTTAGAGCTGTTATGGTTATCGGTGACGGGAAAGGAAGAGTAGGACTTGGAACTTGAAAGAGTTGGGAAGTTGTTGATGCTATCGCAAAAGCTATTGCTGATGCTAAAAAGAATATGATTACTGTAAAAATGGAGGAAGGAACAGTTCCATATAATCTTACTGCAAAATATAAAGCAGCTACAGTTATGGTTCATCCTGCTTCAAAAGGTACTGGTATTATTGCTGGTGGTAGTGCGAGAAAGGTTCTTGCAGTTGCTGGTTATAAGGATATTCTTGCTAAAAGATATGGTAGTTCAAACCTCCTTAATAACGCGAAAGCTACCATGAAAGCTCTGACTTCATTTAAATAGACAAATTCTAAAACACTAAACTAGGTATTATGCTTACAACACAAACAATTACATCACCAGCTGTTACTCGTAAAAAGGGTAAAAGAGTAGGAAGAGGAAATGGTTCTGGAAAAGGAACTTTCTGTACTCGTGGAATGAATGGTCAAAACTGTAGATCAGGAGGATGAGTTCCAGATTGGTTTGAAGGTGGTCAAACTCCACTCTTTAGAAGAATGCCAAAACTTAAAGGGTTTTCAAATGCAAAATTCAAAAAACATTACAATATTATAAATCTTTCTGATATTGATGTTGCTGCCTGAAAAGGAGCAAAAGAAATCACAAAACAAACTCTTCTTGATGCTGGAGTGATTACAAGAAAATCTCTTGGAGTAAAGCTTCTTGGAAATGGTGAAACAAAGTCTAAACTAAAGGTTTCAGTTGATGTTGCATCTAAATCTGCAATTGCTGCAGTTGAAAAAGCTGGTGGGACAATCAATATTCTTTCAAATACTAGTGAAGAAAAATAGTCCAAGCATAGCTTGGATTTTTTCCTCTTTAGGCTATAATTAGGAAATCTCAAGAACTTATTTTTTATATAAAATTATGATACTCGATACGCTTAAATCTATTGTTTCTATTAAGGATCTTAGAAGAAAAATTATTGCTACACTTCTTCTTGTTCTTGTATACAAATTCCTTTCAGTAATACCGATTCCAGGAGTAGATACAACAGGTCTTTCAGATATTATTGCTGGTCAAAAAGGACTTTCTTTCTTTTCTGCTCTTATGGGTGGAGGACTTTCAAACTTCTCTATTATTCTTATGGGGCTTTCTCCATATATTAATGCAGTTATCATCATTCAACTTCTTGGTGTTATTGTTCCAAGAATTGGTGATATGCAAAAAGAGGGAGAACAAGGACAAAGAAAAATTACAAAATATACACGTTGGCTTACCCTCCCAATAGCCTTCTTACAAAGTTACGGTATGATTGTATTACTTAATTCGCTTGCAGGAGGAACTATAATTGATGTATCAAATATATCTACAGTTCTTACAGCGATGACTATAGCTACAGCCGGTACTATATTCCTTATGTGGCTTGGTGAAGTAATGACAGAATATGGTATTTCTAATGGTATCTCTATTATTATTATGGCTGGTGTTCTCTCTACGACTCCAGGAGTTATTATGGGATACATAGGAACAAAAGAGTTTGCTCTCTTTTCTGGTCTTATGCTTGCGACACTCATTATCATATATATTATTATTAAATTCACAGAAGGACATAGAAGAATACCTATTATATACGCAAAGTCTGGTGGTGAAGAAAAAACATATTTTCCAATCAAAGTGAACCAAGCAGGGATGATACCTATTATCTTCTCGATATCTATTATTACCTTTCCAGCGATTCTTGGACAAATCCTTTCAAATACAAGTGGAGGAAATGCTTCTGAAGTAGGAAGAATTTTAGTACAATACTTTAGTCTTGATAATCCATCATGGGTATTCATTGCTATCTATTTTGCGCTCGTACTCGCGTTTTCATTTTTCTATGTATCTATTACTTTTAATACTGATCAAGTAGCAGAAAATATACAGAAAAGATGAGGATATATCCCAGGGATACGTCCAGGAGAAGATACAGCAAACTACTTACAAAAGGTTTCAAATCACCTCAACCTATTTGGTGGATGATTCCTAGCCCTCATTGCAGTACTTCCATATATACTTGGTAAATTCCTTGGTCAATCAGTAGACCTTATTGTTTCAGCAGCCTGACTGATCATTATCGTATCAGTTATACTTGATATTATCCGTAGAGTTGACGGAGAAATGAAAATGTTTGATTACTCTAAATATAAGTAATCTCAGAGACATAGTAATCATTTCTAAAAAGTCTTCTCTACATCATAGAGAGGACTTTTTTATAAATTATTTAATCAAATTATTATGTTCAAAATTATCATAAGAGTACTAAAACTCTTACATGACAGAAAAAAAACAGTTTTTTCTCTCATACTTGCAAATTTTGTATTTGCGATACTTATACTTGTAGAACCTATTTTTTTTAAACAGGTTATTGATATACTTGTTGCTTTTGATGAAACAAAAGGAAGTAATATATCTACTCTATCTTCAACTCTTATATTCTGGCTTTGTATTGGACTTATTACTATTTTCTTGAAAGTATTTATTACAATTCTAACAGATCGATTTGCACATCATGAATTTAGGAGAAATGCCTTTTCATTTTATATGCAGATTCAAGCACTTGGTATGAGATTTCATATGGACTCAAGCTCATGACAACTCGTAAAAAAAATTACGAGATGAGTAGATGGTATGTTTAGACTTCACTTAGATGTGTTTCGGAGAATAATTACGAGTATATTTACTATTATTATATTAGTTCCTGTTGTTTTATATTTTAATATGAAACTATGACTTTTCGTAATCATTGTATGATGTATATCTTCTGTTATTACGTTTTTTATAGCTTCAAAGACATTTAAAAAACAGTCAGCGATTGAGGATATATACTCTAATATGTCTTCACTTTATGGTGATACTTTTTCAAATATGTCCATTGTAAAGAGCTTCTCTCTTAATAGATTAAAAAATAAACAACTCACAGATATGATGGATACTAGAACGGAAAAACAGTATCCAATACTAAACTGGTGGGGGGCAATAATTAGTTTTTCACAGATACTAAAAATCATAGTAACTATAGGAGTTATTTATTTTGGAAGTTATTTATATTTTCAGTGAGAAATTTCGATTTGAGAAATAGTAATGTTTCTGAGTTTTTCTGTAATATTCCTTTCTGCAATAGAAGATCTTACATGGACCTTTGAATCTATTTTTTGGAATGTGGCCCCTATTCAGCAATACTTTGAAATTCTCGATACGCATCTCGAAGTACAGGATAAGAAGTGAGTTAAAAAATTATCTGGAGTGAAAGGAAATATAGTATTTAAAAATCTTACTTTTTCTTATGACGGGAACAGAAAAGTGCTGAAAAATATTAATTTAGACATAAAAGCAGGTGAAAAGATAGCATTTGTCGGCCATACAGGCTCTGGAAAGACAACGATGACAAATATGATCCTGAGGTTCTTTGAACCTCAATCTGGGGATATAAAGATAGATGGAACATCAATTTATGATGTTACTCAAGATTCTCTCAGGAAGAATATTGGGATCGTATTCCAGGATAACTCTCTTTTTAATACTACTATTCTAGAAAACATTCGTCTCGACACGAAAGCTACGAGAAAAGATATAGAAAAAGTAGCAAAGAAATCTCATAGTGATGATTTTATTCAAAATTTAAGTGATGGACTTGATACGATAGTATGAGAAAGATGAGTAAAACTCTCTGGGTGAGAAAAGCAGCGACTTGCAATAGCGAGAGCATTCCTCAAAGATGCCCCAATACTTATTCTCGATGAAGCAACATCAGCGCTTGATGCGCAAACTGAGAAATATCTCCAAAAATCATTTGATGATCTCATGAAGGGACGAACAACTTTCATCATAGCCCACAGACTCTCTACTATCATGAAGGCAGACAGAATATTCGTATTTGACGCTTGAAAAATCGTCGAACAAGGAAGCTATAAGCAGCTCATGAAACTCCAATGAAAATTCACAAGACTTGTAGAAGCACAGACGAAAGGGTTTATAGAATAGATTAATAATACATTCAAATATTAAATCTTTGTTAAATTTATCTCCTAAAAAATAAAAATCTCTTGATGTGTATATAAAGTATATATAATGTGTATACTTTAGCTTCGTAACATATTATGAGATGATATCTTTAACACGCGCAATAACAGTCAATGGACTTGATACAACAGTGGTTGATATAGAAGTAGATATTAACCAAGGCCTTCCAGCTTTTACAATAGTAGGGCTCCCAGACCAATGAGTACAAGAGAGTAAAGAGCGACTTCGCAGCGCTCTCAAATCAAGTGGAGCAAAAATACCCCCCAGTAGAATTACCGTAAACCTTGCTCCTGCAAATATTAAGAAAACATGACCAAGTTTTGATCTGGGTATTGCGATAGGAATACTGCTCGATCAATGATATATAAAAAACGACACACTCATAAAAGACTCTGTATTCCTGTGAGAACTCTCTCTTGATGGATCCCTTCGTCATATACCTTCTGTACTTCCAGCGACTATCTGAGCCCGAGAAAAAGGCTTTAAGCGACTCTTTATTCCGAGTGCTAATACTAAAGAAGCTTCGGTGATACCAGATATAGAAGTTATAAAAATAGATAATCTCACGCAACTCATCGATATTCTCAATGCGGATGAGCTATACACTCCAGAACCTATACTCGATATATCATCTCTCAGGGAAGAGAAAATAGAATGATGATATGATTTTGCGCATGTAATAGGACAAGCTCATGCAAAACGAGCTCTTGAGATAGCAGCTGCTGGATGACACAATATCCTCATGGAAGGACCTCCTGGTTCTGGAAAGACGCTTCTTGCAAAGTCTTTTGCTACAATACTTCCTGATCTCACGCTCGATGAGGCTGTAGAAATATCAAAAATATATTCTATATCTGGATTATTATCCAACGAAAGACCACTCATAGTAGAAAGACCATTTAGAGCTATTCACCATACCGCAAGTAGCGCAAGTATAATAGGTTGAGGAACGCAAGCAAAGCCTGGAGAGATATCTCTTGCTCACAAAGGAGTACTCTTTCTTGATGAAATACTCGAATTTCAAAAAACTGTTCTTGAGGTACTCCGACAACCCCTCGAGGATGGGGAGATAACAGTGACCAGGGTAAACGCAAGTTATAACTACCCAGCCAAGTTTTCACTCGTAGGAGCGATGAATCCGTGTCCTTGTGGATATCTGACTGATCCGGATAGGCAATGTATTTGTAGTGTAAATCAGATTGCTAACTATAGAGGAAGACTCTCAGGACCACTCATGGATCGAGTAGATATGTTTATAGAAGTACCAAAAGTAGCTACAGAGGAATTTCAAAAAGCAAAGTGAGTATTAGCTGAGAATTCTCATGAAGTACAGCTTCGAGTACAAAAAGCAAGAGATATACAGCTCGAGAGATTTACTGACAGTACACTTTCGGCAAACTCTGAAATGTCTTCGAAACAAGTGAAAGAGATATGTGTTCTCGATAGTGAGGGAGAATGAATCCTTTCCTCAGCTGTAAAATCTATGGACCTCTCAGCCCGTAGTTATTATCGTATACTTAAATTATCCAGAACTATAGCGGATCTTCACGGAGACAAAGATATTCTCACTGAACATATACTTGAAGCTCTCAGTTTTAGAAAGAAGGATGAGAATTAGAAAAATATTGACTTTTTCTAAAAATATATATCATACAGTTATGAATACACAAATATTTACATCTACGCATCATACGACGCAAGAATCGAAAACGATTTTTACGTGTATTTTTGGTATGTAAGTATTTCAATAATATATAAAAAAGCTGTTTTCGAAAAGAAAGCAGCTTTTTTATTTTCTCACTTTCAAGCTATGAAAGCAATTTACGCAAGACATCACGAAGCCCATTGAATCTTTTAGGAACAACAAGATTATTTTTATGACTCCTAAAAGAAATTTTCAGGAGTTTTTTATTTATTTTAAAATTATTATTATGAACAAAAAATTATGAGAAACATGGAAAGAAAATGCTTTACTTCAGACTCAAGAAGTAGCTCCATATTATATGGAATATATGAAGGAAGCTGTAATTTGTACATTGGAATGAAAATATTCCCTGAGAGAACTAGCAAGTATGGGGCAACAAGTATATGAGAATATTGTAGTTGAAGAGTCAAATAAAAAGGATGCTATGTATTCTAGATGAGATCTAGGGAGGCCATGAATTATGGATGGATGACCGAATGAAAAGGAGTTGTTTTACCCCGAAGCCCAAAAATGTAGAAAGATACTTCAGGGTTACGGTTTTCCTAAAATAAGTGACTTATAAAACTTAGCACTAAATCCTTTTTGAGAAGTATAAAGTTTCTTTATACTTCTCATTATATATTTAAATATTATATCTTATGCAACTTTCAACAAATCCACCAAAATGAACCGCGGACTGGTTCCCAGAAGAATATAAAGTGAGAAAACATGTATTTGATACATGGAGAAGTGTATGCCAGAGCTATTGATTTGAGGAATATTTAGGTCCTCTTGTAGAATCTACGGATATCTGGAAAGCAAAGAGCTGAGAAGATGTTGGAGGATCCGAACTTACTCAGATTCTTAATCGTGAAGGAAAACAGTCAGGACTCGCAATTCGTCCAGAAATGACTCCCAGCGTAACGCGTATGGTAGCAAGTAAGTGGAAGGAAATTGAGAAACCTGTGAAATGGTTTTCTATTGCAAATTTCTATCGTAATGAAAAACCCCAAAAATGAAGAAATAGAGAATTTTGGCAACTCAATGCTGATGTATTTGGAGATGAGTCAGAAAACTCAGATATTGAAATACTTACACTCTCACTTGAACTCATGAGAGCATTTAATCCACCATGTGGAAGTTATAAGCTCAAGCTCAATCATAGAAAACTGATAGATGCATTTTTCTCTGAAGTACTTGGAATAAAGAAAGACAATCAAAAAAAGGACTTACTCAGGCTTCTCGATAAATATGAAAAACTTCCAAAAGAAGTATTTGAAAAAGATCTAAATAGCCTAGGGATTTCTACTCCTGAACCGATACACGCTTTTATGTCTGCTAAAAATATAGATGATATACAAAAAGAATTCCTTTCTTTAGCTGGAAATAAGAGTCTAGAAGAATTTACACATATTTCTCAGGTTCTCACAAGTCTCTGATATGATAATGAGATAGAATTTTCAGGAAGTCTGATTCGAGGATTTGATTATTATGATGGAATCATATTTGAAATGTTCGATACAAATCCAGAAAACCCAAGAGCTCTTTTTGGGGGTTGACGATACAATGGTCTTGCAGATATATTTTGAGTGAAGCAGGGTATTCCTGCAGTATGATTTGCACCAGGGGATGAAACAATGAAACTCTTCCTCGAGTGACATGGTCTTATAGAAGATATTCAAAATACAAAACAAGAGACTATATTTGTTCCTCTACTAGAAGAGGGGCTATTTACAGATATCCAGACTATAGCAACGAAGCTCCGAGCAAAGTGAAAAAAAGTTACAGTAGGACTTGCTCCTCGTAAACTCGGGAAAGCTACCCAAACTGCAAAGAAAAAATGATATACTCAGATAGTTATCTACTGAGAAGATGAACAAACGTCAGGAAAGTATATTCTAGAAAATCTAAATACGGGAAAACAAGAAAAAATCAATTTCCAAAACACATAAAATATATATACTTATTATATGAATACACAAACTATAAAACAAATAAAACCTTTTGGAGCTTCTCCTCTGGTTTTTGTTTTGTAATTTGTATATGAATTAAAAGATAAAAATTTCAGGAGAAACCCTGAAATTTTTTAATAACTAAAATATAATTATGCAAGAGCCAAATTTTATTACTCCAGAGCTTATTTCTAAAATTCAAGAGAACTATACTACTCCAGTATATGTATACTCAGAAAAAGAACTTAGAATAAGAGCTAGAGAGTTTATAGACTTCCCATCTGCATTTGGACATACAGTCAGATATGCAATGAAAGCTAATCCTCAAAAAAATATACTCAAGATATTTCATCAAGAATGACTTTTGATTGACGCGAGTAGCGACTTTGAAGCAATCAGGGCCATAAGTGCTGGTATCCCTGCAAAAAATATACAGATATCGAGCCAAGAATTAGGAATTCATATGAAAGCTCTTGTAGAAAAAGGAGTATTTTTTGTAGCGACATCGCTCTACCAGTTAGAAACTTTTGGAAAAATATTTCCAGGATCATCATGTGGAGTGAGAGTAAATCCAGGAGTAAACTCTGGAGGATTTGCTCAGATATCTACAGGAGGAAAAAACTCATCTTTTGGTATTTGGCATACAAAGATAGATGAAATAAAAGCTCTTGCAGAGAAATATGATATTACGATTTCAAAACTTCATTTTCATATTGGGAGTGAAAACACCCCAGAGAGTTGGGTAGATTCTGCTGGACTTGGGTTTGATATACTTAGAGAAATAGAGAGTATTAAGATTTTTGACATGTGAGGAGGACATAAAATGGCTATTATGCCTTATGAAAAAAGTGCTGATCTCAGAGCAATTTGAGAAGCCGTTTCTAAGAAATTTAAAGACTTTTACAAAGAAACAGGAAGAAAGATTCATCTGGAAATGGAACCATGAAAGTATCTAGTGATAAATAGTTGCTCTATGATTGTAGAAATCCAAGATATAGTGGATACCGGTCGCGTCTGATATACTTTTCTCAAGACAAATACAGGAATGAATGATATGCCACGAGTCGCTATGTATGGAGTCCAAGAACCACTATTTGTAATGAATAACTCGAGTGAGTATGAGGACTACGTCGTTGTCGGACACTGCTGTGAAAGTGCTGATATACTCACTTCGAAACTTTATGATCAAGAGGTAATAGAACCAAGAAAGCTTAAAAAAGCATCTCACTGAGATATTCTCGTAGTTGACTGAGTCTGAGCCTATAATAGCGCAATGAGTGTTAAAAATTATAATAGTTTTCCTGAATCAGGAGAGCTGTTACTTAAAGAAGATGGAACTATCGTAGAAATTCGCTCAAGACAAGAAATAGAAGATATATGGAGAAATGAGAAAGAAGTAATATAATAATTGACAATTTAATAAATATTTTTATTATTAACTTTTATAATGAATATTATACATATGGCTGTAGAATATATTTCTCCAAATACCCCCAAAGGAATATCTTATGAACTACCTCCTGCTGATGAAGTTTTAATATGTAAAAGGCTAGAGTTTGAAGATATAAGTATATCTCATAGTATAGCTAAAACTATCGCGCAATTTTTAGAATGACAACAACGTTCAGAGTGAATAGAACAAGGTTTTCGTTTGTCCTCTGATACAAATGAAGTATACCAAGGTGAGGATAGTTATGTAAAATTCACTTTCTCATCTATTCATGGTTTAAAATATAATTTTTTAGTAAATGGAAGGTATAAATATAAACCAGTTAATATTGAAGATATATGACCTAACGGGAAAATAATAGGAGATAAAATTGCATCCGATCCAATAATATACATTGGTTTTACAAATAAAGATGGTGTACAAAATATATGGAGTCTTAACCAGCAGTTATGAAAAAATATGAGAGATCTTAGACTAAGTGTATGAGGAACAAAATCTCAAGTCTTAGAAGATACTAACGATTTACTAGATGCAGCGTAATATGAGAATCGAGCAAATTTGCTCGATTTTTTTATGTTTTTAACTATATTATATAAAGTTTAACTTTTTAAATTTGAGATCGATGAAAAGCCTCCCTTATAAAGATATTCTTCACACAAAACAGTTTGCAAGAGCAGATCTAGAAATGATCTTCGAAACAGCGCGAGATATGGAAAAGATTATCTCTTGGGAGTCTCCTGGAAAACTCCTTGATGGAAAGATAATGGCATCACTCTTTTATGAGCCATCGACTCGGACTCGTCTGAGTTTTGAGTCTGCGATGAAACGTCTGGGAGGGGAAGTGATTACAGTTTCAGATGGGGAAATGAGTAGTCTCTCGAAGTGAGAATCACTCGAAGATAATGCAATTATCAATGCAATGTACTCAGATATACTCGTAATGCGTCATCCTGAATCTGGGAGCGTAGAACAAACAGCAGGAGTAGTAAAAACTCCTGTTATAAATGCTGGAGATGGAGCAAACCAGCATCCAACGCAAGCGCTTCTAGATGTATATACTATTCTTAAAGAACGAAAGACATTAGATCATTTACATATTGCAATTGTATGAGATTTGAAATATGGTCGTACTACACATTCACTTGTGTTTTTGATGTGATTATTTGAGTGAGTAAGTTTCTCGTTTATTTCACCAGAGGAACTAAAAATGCCACAAAAGGTAATAGACTTTGTAGAAGAAAAAAAGATACCACATTTAGAGACAGCTGATTATTCAGAAGGAATCAAACAGGCTGATGTACTTTATGTGACGCGTATGCAGCGAGAAAGATTTACAGATATGAGTGAATACGATAGACTGAAAGATGACTACATCTTGAATCTAAGTATTTTAGAGTGAGCAGAAAAGAGTAATATTACTATTATGCATCCACTTCCAAGAGTAAACGAAGTCGCAAAAGAAGTAGATGCTCTTCCAAATGCAGCGTTCTTCCGTCAGGCAGAGAATGGAGTTCCAATTCGTATGGCACTTCTCTATCTTCTACTTCATGAAAACCGATAAAATGAGACAGAAAATATTTGAGATATTAAATTCTTTAGAAATACAATATACGAATTATCAGCATGACCCTGTTTTTACCTGTGACCAGGCTAAGGGAGTAGAGATTCCTGGTAAGAGAGTAAAAAGCCTCTTACTAAGAAATAAAAAAGCTACGAATTTTTATATGATTGTCCTTCCAGATAGTAAAAAACTTGATACAAATATTATCAGGACTATTTTTGCTGACACAAAAATGAGTTTTGCAAGTGAAGAGAGAATGATGGAGAAAATCTGACTTAAACCGGGGAGCGTGAGTCCATTTGCGCTAATAAATAATATCGATAAAGATATTCGAGTTGTTTTTGATAAAGAACTCGAATCAGAGCTTGTAGGTTTTCATCCATTACAAAACGATAATACTATTGTTCTTGATATGAAATCAGTAGAACATTTTCTTGAAAACATAGGAAGTGAGTATATATATCATGAATTATAAAAGCTCCTTCGTATAAGGAGCTTTTACTTATCTAAATATTTTATAATCTCAGACTTTCACATAATTTTCTCCGTTAGGTTTTTTTGGTCAAATGCTAGATCCTAATAATATGCTTACACCAAAGAAAAGACTAGCTCCTCAGATAATATAGGCTATAAAATCTGGAAACATAATATTTGTGAGTCCAAATGCTATCAGTATGAGTCCTGTATATTTCATATATTTTTAATTAATCATTTATTTCTTGTATATCTGCTCCAAGCTCTTGGAGTTTTCCAAGGAGATTATCATATCCTCTATTAATCCAGTAAACATTTTCTACTTTTGTTGTTCCTTGAGCAATAAGTCCAGCTATAACCATAGCAGCTCATGATCTGAGATCCCAACTGTTTACAGTATTTCAAATCAGGAGAGTAGGACCAGTTATTTTTGCCTCATGGAGGTTTATAATTCTTGATTTTCATCAGAGCCTTTCATATTCTACGAGCCAGTTGAGTCGTCATTCGTAGAGCACTTCATGTATTCTACTGGTTCAGTTGCACTGAGTCATCAGGACGCTAAACAGCGGCATAAGATCTGTTGGAAAGCCTGGAAATATATTTGTTTGTATATTTACTGCTGTGAGATTTTTTGCTCTATAAACCCTGAGAGTATCATTTCAGAGATTTTTTGTTTTGACTCAAGCCTCATGAAATTTGTAAAGAAATGCTCAAAGATCCTTAATTCTAGCCCTATGGATATCAATATATTTCTCACTTGCGAGTGCGGCTATGATAGCAAATGTTCCTGATTGAAGATAATCAGAAATAACTTCTTGCTGCAAATCTGTTTTTATATTACGAGTTCCATGGATAATAATAGTATGGTCATAGCGAATATCTATTTGTACTCCTGCTAATCTAAGGAAATCGATAAGGTTAAAAATATGTGGTTCGAATGCAGCAAGTTCTATAGTAGTATGAGCGTTTCTTGTAGCTGCTCACATAATAAGATTTGCTGTTGCTGTAACTGCAAAGTAAGCTGTAACAGTAGTGTTTTCAGATGATCAGGCACCTGTAAACTTGAGCATATCTCAACTTTCCTCAAATCCATATCACATATCTATATACCCATTAATATGCTCATCTATAGGTCGCTTTCATATCTTATCTCCATGTGGAAATGGGAGATCAGCCCTCTCAAAACGAGAAAGGAGACCAGCCATAAAATATATCCCCGCTCTAGTTCGTGCAATTTTACTGGTATCTATATTTTCCAGAGAAATATTACTGGTGTCTATACTTAGTATATCTCAAGAGAAGTCAGTAATGGCACCTAAGCTTTTATAAAAATGAAGAAAATCATGAACATCAAGTATGTCTGGAACATTTGAAAAAGAGACTCTTCCTGGAATCAGAAGGGCTGCTGACAATAGAGGGAGAGCAGCATTTTTACTTCATCCGATTATTACTTCTCAGCTAAGGGAAGTTGAATTATTAATATGAAACATTTTACTGCATTAGATATTACTTATATATGAGTATTATAGTAAGCTCTAATAAATATCAAAACAAAAGCTCTTATTCTCTTTTTTCTTTGACATTATCACTAGAGAGAATATTCTTGCAGTAAAGAATATGTCCTAATAATCAAATGATATAAAATATGTTTAAAACAGATGTGAGAAAATTAGATTTCCAGTGAAAAAATCTATTAAAAACTTACAGTGTTAATCTTGATGATGATCTAGATTGTATAATAGTTCTGAGTATAAAAGATGAAAAGTTAGGGGATCTACTATATCATAAAATTATAGACTCCCTGATAGATAGAGTACACCCTAAAAATGTATATAAAGATTTTTCTAATGCTCTTGAAAATATAAATGCATTTTTGGCTTCTTGGAAACATGAATGAGAAAAGATTAAAGGTTTGCATGGTATCATAGGAGTATATCATAAAAAGACATTTTTATTTTCTACTGTATGAAGAGCTTCATGTTATTTATATAATACTCATAGAGATGTTATAGAAATTACAGATAAAGAAGACACAACCCATGACTTTAGTTTTATTTCTTCAGGAGAAGTAGCTTCGGGAGAATCTCTTATTCTTTCTACGCTAAGGCTTTTAGATATCCTTTCAAAGGATGATATAAAAGATGGATTATTGTGAGGAGATATAGAAAGATCTTGAGATAATATAGAGAAGATATTATTCTCAGAACATAGCTGAAAAAATATAGCCCTTGTTTCCTGTAAAAAAGAAATACAAGCGCAAGATCAATGAAGCTGGAATTACCAGAAAGTATCTCATTACTTTCTTAGAGCCTGTGATAATAGTATTGTAAAAAGTACTCTCTCTCATATATATATACTGAGGGATAAATTATTAGATCAAAGCCTACAGGTAAAAAGATTTTTATTGGCTATAGGAGTTCTTATGAGTGCTTTCTTCTTATATACTATTATTTCTGGGTTTCTTTGAGTGGCAAGTAATACAGTGGGTTCAGAAAAAATGAAAGAATCTTTAATTCTCGCGCAGAATAATATTGTGAATGCGAGTAAAAGTATGAATAATGAAGATATGTTTACTCTGAATATTGGGGCAGCTGAAGAAATTATTTCCAAACTAGAGTCAGAAGAAATCTTCTTGAATGACGTGGCAAAACTCAAAGATGAAATTGGGATACTACAAAAACAATTCAATGGTATAGAACCTTTTATTAGTACGAGTGAAAATACTATTTATACATATGAATGATCAAAACAGGTGGTAAAGATTCTTAGTAGGGATAATCAAATATTTGTAGTACACAAAGATTCTATTACAGGACCAATACTTAAATGAGAAGACGCAGAAAATGCTATATTTCAAGACCTTCCATCAGGAGAATACTTTATAGATGCTACTGTTTTTTGAACGGATATTGTACTTATTACTAATACAGGAAAAGTAGTAAACTTTGCTAAAAATAGTTACTTTAGTTATTCAGATGTACTTGATCAAGTAACATGGGAGCTCTCTCCAATTATAAACTCTTTTAATACAAGTTTATATATGCTCTCAGATAGTGGGAATCAAATCTTGCGTCATAAAAGAAAATGATCAGACTATGATTCTGGTGTTGCATATCTTAAAGATCAAGATGCAATTGATACAGGTCGTATTCTTTCTCTCGCAATAGATGGGGGGATTTATATACTCAAACTCGACGGAAGTATAGTAAAACTTTTCCGTTCTCCAGAATATAGACTCGAGTCTCTTGTACTCAATAAACTTCCAAAAAATTATAGTTTCAAAAATCTAGATGGAGAAAATCTACCATCTCTGAGAGCCAGAAGAGAACTCAGCTATGTATATATGCTTTTAGACAATAGGATACTTATCTTCAGGCCAAACACGACCAATATTAATGATGTAAAATCTCTGCAATATCTTGGTCAGATAGAAGGAAAGGATATTATCATAGAAGATTTTTACGTAGATAATGACGGAGAAATATTTATTGCAGCGACTCGTTGAGTCTACAGGCTTGAATTTGATGTAAATGATGAAGATATCATATTGAAATAGTATTTCTACTAGTAAACTTCAGATGGGTAAATATAGAATTTCGATAAAACAAAGAAAATCTCTCGAGTTATAACTCGAGAGATTTTATGTTCTAAAAGTATTTTTTTCTATGAATTCATTTACCTCTTTTTGTAATTCAGGGGAGATAATCTCATTAGATGAGACAATATTTACATCTTCATCAGCGTCAAAGGCCTCGAGCATTTTTGTAAATTTGAGAGCTTTGTCAAAATCATCAATTTCCATCTCATTATCTGGAATATAATCAAGCTTTGATTCAAAGATTTCTATATTTTTATCTGAAAAAAATGTTTCTACACTGTGTAAATCCTCAGGAGCAGTAATAATTTTCGTATATCAAGCTTCTGAGATTATATCCTGCGCATCTGTATCAAACACAAGTTCTTCTATAGAATCATAGCTATGTATGTTGGGGTCTATAAAAATAACTCACTTATTATGAAACATCCATGATACGGCACCTGCCTCTCCCATATTTCCTCCATATTTTGAAAATATACTTCTGATATTTGAAACAGTCCTATTTTTATTGTCAGTGAGAGTAGAGATAAGGAAAGCTACTCCTCCAGGAGCATATCCTTCGTATACTATTTCTGATATTTGAGCAGCATCCTTGTCCTCTCATGTCCCTTTTTTGATAGCTCTATCAATCGTATCGCTTGGAACTCCATCTTTTTTTGCTTTTACAATAAGTCCTGCGAGAGCAGGGTTATCATCTGGATTTCATCATTTTTGAGCAGCTATGGCAATAAGCTTTGCATGCATAGAAAATATCTTTCACTTTACTGCATTTACTGCATTTTTTCTCGCTTGTACTACCGGACCTCTTCACATATATGAGATACTTAAAAACTAAATAATTATTTGTATCCTAAGGCTTTTACTGTTCTTGTAAAGCTCCCTTTTAGATAACTATCAAAAAATAGTAAAAAACTTTTGCAAGAAGCCCCTTTTTATATACAATCTGTGAGCTTTCTTTGAAAAAAAAGAAATTTATTCGTTTTATAAGAAATTATGGCATCATTTGCAATTACAGCTGACGTTCGTGACGTAAATCAAAAAACATCAGAAATTAGACAGACAAGAAGAGTTCCAGGTATTGTATACGGGAAGACTCAAGAGCCTATTTCTCTTACATGTGATAGCTCTGAATTTCTCAGACTTCACAGAAAAGCTGGTGAAAGTAATATCATCAACCTCAAAGTTGGAAAAGTAGATTTAGAAGTACTGGTTCATCAAACTCAAAAGCACCCAGTTTCATGAGAATTTACTCATGTAGATTTCTATGCAATTACTAGAGGTGAAAAACTTCAAACAAAGATTCACTTTAATTTTATTGGTGAAGCTGCTGCAGTAAAAGAAGGAGCTATTATAGAAGAATCTCTCAGAGAGATTGAAGTAAAATGTCTTCCAAGAGATCTTGTAGATCACTTTGATGTGGACATATCTGTTCTTAATGCTGCTGGAGATGCTATTAGAGTATCTGACCTTGGTATTGATACGGAAAAGTACGAACTTATAACTGGTGAGGATACACTTATAGCTGCTGCTACTCTTCCGAGAGCTGAAGTTGCTGCTGATGATGAAGTGGAAGGAGAAGAAGCAGTTGAAGGAGAGGAAACAAAAGAAGGAGAAGAAGGTGAAGTGTCATCAGAGGAATCGTAATAACAACTATTGATATTTAAGACTTCCTCAATACACTTTGAGGGAGTTTTTTATTTACTTAAAAATAAATCATGAAGGTATATATTTGGGGAGAGTGAGATCAAGCTACACAACTACAATCAAAAATAGCTGGAGTATTGGAAGAGCTTTGACTTACGGACTTTGTAAATGTAGATTCTACGACAGATGTAGCAATCAAGAAAGAACTTGGTATATCTGAGGAATCTGCTCTTATTATAGAAGAGGAAACTATAGATTTTAAAGATATGATCTTTGAGTGAATGGTTCCTGAGGATGAAGAGTTGAAATCAATGTTTATATCTATCATAGGATGATGATCAGGTGGATGATGTGGATCAAAAGATGAATCTGGATCGTGTGGAACAGGATGTAGTTGCTAAATAAACAAAAAAGACTCGAGCTATACTCGAGTCTTTTTTGTTTATTTATTTTTATTGATCCTGTGTTGTATTTGTTTCTACTTCATCTGATATAACTTCTTCTTCAACTTCTGCAGGAGTGGTAGTAACTGAACTTGCTGCTTTCTTCACTATCGTATAGTAATCAGTATATACGAGTTTACCATCTTCTCAGAAGTAATTTACCTTGTATTGGTTTGTCCCTTCTTCGAGTGTTTCAAACCTTTCAAATGCATGGTACCTCCAGGTACTTCCGTTGAATGAAGCAAGTTTAAATCCATTTACTTCTACTTTAGAAATCCCTTCAGCAGTAGTAACTCATCTGATGGTGATTTCAGATCCTGTTGTTGCAAATTTTCCAGTAACAGATGGAGAAGTAAATCCAAAATCTGTACCATCTACTCAGAATGTTGTAATTCCTTGTGAGTTAGTAGAACTTGTTGTCTGAACTACATTTGAGCTTATATTAGATGAACTTCAACCTGAATTATATACAGTTATAACTTTTTTTTCTAAAATATTTTTATCAGTATCATATATTTTTATAACTACATCATTCACACTATTTCATAGGGGGAGAGCAGAGAATGAAAAAATCTTTTTATCCCCAGATATACTCGCTTGTCTGTTGTTAATAGATATAGTTCATACATTTTCAGAAAGAATTTTTCATGAAATATCTAGCGTATTTGAACTTACACTCATTTCATCACGTAGGTTATCAAAGCTGAGATATATCCCACTACTTCATATTGATTCTGCTGTATTACCAGTTCCACTTTCTACTTGATCTTGTTTATTCAGTATTTCAAATCATTTATTGTCTATAAACCAATCACTTCCTTTGAAATAGCTTCCTATATTTCATTTTTCACTAGCAAGATCTATATCACTGTTTGATGCATTTTGTTTGAGTATACTAATTTTTTGTCATTTTGTGAGAGATGTTGAAACTCATACACTATTTGATACTTTAGCACTTCATGAAAGAAGGTAAATAGTACTACTTGCTTCGTTTTGAGCTAAAGACATCACTGTTCCCGCTGGTGCAGAAACGTTAGCATATTTCATAGTAATATTGGTGTTTTCTCAGAGTGATACCCATGCATCAGAAGAATAAAGTCAAAAACTTCCATCTTCATTGTATTTTAATTCGGCTGTTTTATTGAGTGATATTTGTGTTCCACTATCGAAGCTCAAATCAAGAGCTCCCTCTTTTACTATAATTCTTTCTCATTTATATAAACTCGCACTATCTGTAATCTTTTCTTTTACTTCTCATGGGTATACGATATGAGCCTCAGTATCAATATCAATAAAGCTAATATCTACAGGAATCCTATTTTCATTTGAACTGTTGGTAGTGCTAGTATCGCTTTCATCTCCATTGAAGAGACTAAAGAGTAATAAAAGCAAAAGGGCTCATCATACTATTGGAACCAGGTAATCTTTAAAAGTATTTTGAAAGGTATTTCTATTTCTATTTCTATATCGAGTCATAAGAGAGTGATTATTTAGGCAGTATACTCCTATATTTATATAAAAAAAAGACAAAAAAACAAGAAAAAATACTCTATATAAATATTATAAAATAAAAAATTAAAAAGTATATATTCGTTCATTTGGACCATATATATTTATCACTATAATCACGCGTGCTAGTTTATTTTGCTTAAAAAATATAATATGAAAAAAATACTAGGAATAGCTCTTATCGTTTCACTTGCAGCTCTTGCTTCATGTGGAGTAAAAGATGCTGCTAACTCAGTTGTTGAAACAGCTGGAGACGCAGTAGAAGCTACAGTAGATGTTGCTGGAGACGCGGCTGAAGGTGTTGTTGATACTGCTACTGATGCAGTAGAGGCTACAGTAGATGTTGCTGGAAATGCAGCTGAAGGTGTTGTTGATACTGCTACTGATGCAGTAGAAATTGCAGAAGATGCAGTAGCTGAAACTGGAGAAGCTATGATGGATAAATGAGAAGAAGTTATGGAAAAAGCAGACGATACTGCTGAAGCTATGATGGATAAAGGGGAAGAGAAAATGATGGATGATAGCGCTACTGGTGCGATGCAAAAATAATTTTTTCTAACATAAAAATGCTTTCTTAGTAATAAGAAAGCATTTTTTTTGACAAAATCATCTTTCAAAATATCATAACGCTATGAATACAAAACAGAACTGGCACCTGCAACCCCTAGACCCTTCTTTATAGTAGGGGTAGTTGTTTTGACGATATAATTTCAAAAATCTCTCCTGACTATATAGGAGGGATTTTTTTTAATCTTTATATTCTAAACATAACAAATAACATGGGACCACAAATAACAAACATACTCAGATACTAAATGACACCTGAAAAGAATTCTTGCTTGATCTTACGCGTGATACGCTCGGAGTAGATATCACTTTAGATCAGATACATGATATACTTTCTCTCCAATCTCGTCTACAAAAAGATAGTGATACGGGGAGATGGAAAATCCAAAATAAAAAGAAGCATTGATGATATCTGAATATAGATACATTTCGAGAAAAAATTTTACAAAAAATAACTTAAATAATTATGCTACAACTCTCAAATTTTCCTATAAATACACTCAAATCAACTCCTAATGGGAGTGATAATACTTCAACATGATTACTCCTTCAGTGATGATATATCCGTCAAGAAATGGCAGGAGTATATAGTTTCCTTCCTATTGGGCTCAGAGTACTGAGAAATATAGAAAACATTGTGCGTGAAGAAATGGATAATGCCTGATATCATGAAGTGCTTATGAGCGTGATAACAGATAAATCATCCTGGGATATTACAGGGAGATGGAATATGGATGTTATGTTTCATGTACCAGCTCACGATGATAAGCAGTACTCTATCAATCCTACCAATGAAGAAACAGTTGTTCCTATGATGAAAGAGTTTCTCCAGTCATATAAAGACTATCCTACATGCGTATATCATATTCAGAAAAAATTTCGTAATGAGAAGAGAGCAAAATCAGGATTATTGCGAGGAAGAGAATTTCTCATGAAAGATGCTTATAGTTTTCATATAGACGATGAGGAGTTTTCAGATTTTTATGAAAGTGTAAAGCAGGTATATGTAAAAATATTCGAAAGATTATGAGTAGGATCAGATACTTATGAAACAGTAGCTGATGGTGGGGACTTCACTGATAAGTATTCTCATGAGTTTCAAACAGTCCTCCCTATTGGAGAAGATGATATATACATCTGCAGCTGATGCAGGCTTGGACATAATAAAGAGGTAGTACAGGGAGATTTTGTCTGTACTCGCTGTGACTCAAAAGAGTTTGATCTCAAGCAAGCTTCTGAAGTAGGAAATATATTTCCACTAGAAACAAAATTCTCAAAACCATTTGAAGTAGAATACACAGATAAAGACAACAAAATGGTGGATCGAGTCCTTATGGGTTGTTATGGTATAGGAATATCTCGTCTCATGTGAGTCATCGCAGAATACTCTGCCACTGAGAAATGAATTCTCTGGCCAGAGAGTATTGCTCCAGCAAGTCACTATATCATCGTCATAGGAGAAGATAATATAGAAAATGCTTTCGAACTTGCAGGAAAGTTAGAGTCTGAATGAAAGACAGTAATCCTCGATGATAGGATGGGACGTAAAGATTGATTTGGACAAAAAGCAGCTGATTGTGAGCTCTGGGGGATACCAAATCGTATCGTCATATCTCCAAAGACGCTCGAGCAAGGAGGATACGAACTCCTTCAGAGAGGACAAGAACCAACTATAGAAAAACTATAAATTGACAATTAGCAATTTATAAACAAAATAAAGGCATAAATTTATTCCTTTATTTTTTTGTGATGACTTTAGGTACATTCAATATTGATGAAATTAAGGAGGCTAGTAGGACGCTTCTTTGAAAATGAAAAACGAAACTCATTCATGCTCTTGATTGATTTCCTGATTATGTAGTAATGGAAAATAAAGACGATATTACAGCAGGAGATGGGAAAAAACATGATAAACTTACATGAAAAGCAGCAGCTTCAACGTCTATTACATCAAGTACATTTCAATATTTAGAAAATCAGTGAATAGCCACTCACTTTATAGAACAACTCAGTGATACTGAAATCCTTGCTCAGAAATGTGATATGATACCACTTGAATGTATATTTCGTCATGTATCAACAGGCTCACACTATAAAAGAGAAAAATTTCAAAAATGAGATGAAGCTCTAGCGGATGGAACAATGTTAGAAGAACCTCTTATGGAATTTTTCTATAAAAATGATGTAGTATTAGAGTCAGGAGAAATTATTTCTGACCCGATGATGCAGTGTGACTCAAATGGGATTCCTCAAATTGAAGATGGTAAATTTATCCTTCTTCACCCAAATACTTGAGAGATCTTACATTATATAGATGTAGAAAATCCAAGTACTTGAGAATTTTTGTCTAATGATGAGTTACAACAAGAACAAAAGCAAATTCTTACTCATGCAAGAGAAATTAAAAAGCAGACTACAAATGTATGAAACAAACTCAAAGAATTGTATAAAAAAGCAGATCTTGAATTATTCGATGGAAAAATAGAGTTTGGTATAAATAGTAAATGAGAACTTGTAGTTGCAGATGTAATTGATGGAGATAGTTGCAGACTGAGAAAACCACTGATAGTAGAATCAGAGAAATGAACGTACCATACATGAAAATCAATAAATAGAGACATAGTGTTAGATTATTTAGCAGAAAAATATACATGACCTGTAATTAATTTTTTTAATTATGTTGGACTTATACTTAGTAAGGATGAGTCAGATACAGATGAATTGATATCATATATTGAATGAGAGTTTAAAAGAAATCCTAGAGCTTACTATGAGGTATCTCCAAAATTCTTTGAGAAAACCCCTCTTTGAGATTTTTCAGATTTTCAGGAATTTACCAAAGCTGAGATAAATACTTTTAGTAAAATGAAAAGTATTACACGATGACTCTTGCAAGATATTGCAAGAAAAACATCCCAAGAATTTGAAGATAAGTATTATAAAGGAGAACAACTATTTGAAAGAAATGATAATGATAGAATTGTTTTTAAGAGAGCTAGAGATTTACTTCATACTTTAAACTCTGCTATTGAAACAAAAGTACAGATATTACAGAGTAGTAATCTGAAAGACGTAAAAAGAGTAGTAGAATGAGAATGACTTGATAAACAGTGATATAGAGATTGAGAAAATCCAGAAGAAACAGTGGATAAATATAATAAGTTAGCAAATATACTAAAAGAACTACTGAGTAATGCATGAATCATAAGTCAGGTAGATCAAGGAGCGAAAAGGACGCGAGATATACTAAATGACAAATAAAAAAAACTCTCCCAGCCTGGGAGAGTTTTTTAACTCATG
>CALHAQ010000011.1 GCA_937931775.1 uncultured Candidatus Altimarinota bacterium
TGTACCAGTTGTTTTCAATATCATTAAATGCAGATGCGTTCGCGATAGTGAAAAATAATATTCATAGAAGTAGCAGTTTTTTCATTATTTATTTTTTATAAAAAATACCTCTCTATGATAGAGAGATATGAGGGAAAGACAAGATGGATTAAAAACTGGATCAGGAAAATCTTAGATGAAAATTAGAATGTAAACACATCTACGACTTTTCCGTTTGATCTAACATCGTCACTCTCAGAAAGAATAATTGGAGTATGATGCTCGTCTGAAGATTTTGGGAGAAGGAAAACATTATCTCCCTGTTTTTTGAACTTCTTAAGAGTCGCTCATCCATCTACAAGAAATAGAAAAGCATCACTCTCATTGAGTACGGGTTCATCTTTTTTAATAAGAACATAGCTTCCATTATCAAGCGTTTTCCCATTTACTTTCTGCTCATTCATACTCGTTCATGAAATTCTGAGTACAAAGTAGTTTTCGGCTGATCCTGAGAGAATATTTTTTGATATAGGGAGGGTTCCATAATCATTTGCTTCAGCGACTGCAAGAGGAGTTCCAGCATTCGCATATCCAAGTATAGGTATATTCATAGTTGTTTGCATTCCCACAGCATTTCCGAGTCTGATGCTCCTGTATCACTCACCTCTTGTGAGAAATCACTTCTTTTCTAGTACTTCGAGATATTGAGTCACTCCCCTTTTTGATTTTT
Organism: uncultured Candidatus Altimarinota bacterium; assembly: GCA_937931775.1. Classification (GTDB taxonomy): domain Bacteria; phylum Patescibacteriota; class Gracilibacteria; order BD1-5; family UBA6164; genus JAACSU01. The sequence goes on from CALHAQ010000011.1 coordinate 710, forward strand.
GGTGGAGAAGATTTTTAAGCTCTTCTATTGTTGGAGATTTCCCATATCTTGCAGTAAAATCTGTAATCACATCAAGCGTATGCTGCTGTTTCTCTGTAAGCATGTATAGGTTATTAATGAATATTTAATATACTATCGTATATATATTGATTATATATATATATATATACGGGTCAAGAAAATTTTGCAGAAAATTCTAGTATCTTTATAATGATGAGTATATATAACATAAACAAACAAACTATGGCTAATCCAGCAATGAATGAAGAAACTTTTACTCCAGCACTTTGAGGAGAAAATACCATGACTCTCGATGGAACAATTAATAAATCAATACTCCTGATCGGAATAACAATACTCTCAGCAGTAATGACTTGGATGTATGTTGATATTTCTATACTTGCTCCTTATTTACTCCCTATCATTATCTGAGCGTTTCTATTTTCTCTCGTGATTATTTTTAAAAAAGAAACAGCACCGTATCTTGCACCTGTATATGCTCTAGTAGAATGAGTGGTAATCGCTATATTTTCAGCATTTTTTGAATTACAGTATCCAGGAATAGTTATGCAAGCAGCCACGGCTACATTTGCAATATTTGGGGTAATGCTTTTTCTCTATAAGGCTCGAATCATACAGGTAACTCAAAAATTTAGATCAGGAGTTATAGCTGCAACATGAGCTATTATGATTTTATATGTAATATCTATTCTCGGCTCACTCACTGGATGGTTTGAGGTTCCTTTCCTTCATAGTAATGGTCCTCTAGGAATAGGTGTAAGCGTCTTTATTGTGTGAATTGCTTCATTTAATCTTCTCCTTGATTTTGACGTCATGGAAAAATGAGTCGCTGCAAAATCTCCAAAATGGATGGAATGGTACGCTGGTTTTGGTCTTCTAATAACTCTTGTGTGGCTCTATATAGAAGTACTGAGATTACTCAGTAAAATCAGGAGCAAATAAATATATGTTTCATCTCTTACATTATAGACCTGAAATCATAGCCTTTTACTCTGGAGCATGAGTCATGATATTTGAACTCCTGGGGTCTAGAATCGTTGGTCCATATATCTGAAACTCCCTTTTTGTATGGACAAGTCTCATAGCTATCATACTTTGAGCTCTCAGTTTATGATATTTTTATGGATGAAAAATATCTGACAAGAAAGCTGATTTGGAAAGTATTTCCTTCATACTTCTCCTGAGTAGTTTTAGTATTTTTTTACTTCTTGTAAGTAAAGATTTTTTTCTCAGCGCTATAAGTCATAATATTACAGATATCAGATTCTCTTCAAGTATTATTGCTCTAGTACTATTTTCTCCTACAAGTTTCCTTCTCGGAATGCTCTCTCCTATCGTTACAAAAATGCGGCTTATAGATATGAAAACGAGCTGATGAGTAGTAGGAAAGATGGGAAGTATTGGTACGATCTGAAGTATAATAGGAACGCTCGCAGCAGGGTTTATTCTCATACCTCTCTTTTGAGTTACTACACTTATGGTACTCCTCTCACTCAGTATGATGCTTCTGTCTCTTCTCTGTGAACATAAAAAATATGTTTTCCTCCAGATAATTATGTGCCTATGTCTTATCTTATTACTTGGAAATAATTATACTCAGGCACATGCTGATGCTCAGAATAATATCTATATTTATGATACACCCTATTCGCATATACAGGTAAGCGAAAGATTAGAAAAAAATACATGAAGAAATATCAGAGATCTAAAAATAGATAAGGTCACACACGCAGGAATGTATACTGATAGTACAGCTCTTGTGTATGATTACACTAAGTACTACCACTTATTTAATATACTTGTTCCTGAAGCTAAAAATATACTTATGCTCGGGTGAGCTGCATATAGTTTTCCAAAGAGTTTTATACAAACATATACTGATAAACACCTCGATGTAGTAGAGATAGATAGTCGTATAACAGATATTGCTCGAAAACACTTTCGTCTTAAAGATCATTCAGATCTCTCTATATATCATCAGGATGCGAGAGTTTTTCTTAATACAACTTGAGAAAAATATGACGCGATACTAGGGGATGCTTTTGGATCATTCTTTTCCATTCCTTATCAACTCACAACACTTGAAGTTGCTCAGAAAAAATATGATCTTCTTAGTGAAAATGGTATAGTAATACTGAATACTGTTGCAAGTCTATGATGAGATAATTCAAGCTTTCTCATGGCAGAATACAAAACATACTCTCAAGTTTTTCCAGAAGTGTTTGTAATTCCAGTAACAAGTGAAAATACTAATATGAGGCAAAATATTATGCTCGTAGCACTTAAAAATCCAGAGAATAATATTTTTACTAGCCTTAATAATGAATATGCTGAATATTTAGAGAAAAAAAGATATTTAAATATATCAGAGGACACTGATATCTTAACTGATGATTATGCTCCCGTAGATTATTATATTACAAAAATGGCTTACTAAAAAAGACTGAAATGATTTCAGTCTTTTTTTATAATATGTTTATGACAAGTCCTTCTGGATTTTTTCCTCATCGTTTAATGATTTTTACCTCAACTCTATCTCCATCCACAGCATGTCATTTTCGAGATCCAGCTATAAATATATCCCCACTTTTATCATCTGGTGTCACGAAACCAAATCTATCATTATCACTGTACTTTCACTCTAGTACTTCATTTTCGTTTCCGAGTATTTCTACTACTACAGCTTCTGGTTTTCCATTAAAATCAGATACTTCTGCTCTTACTTTATCCCCATCACGGGCTCCATTTTTTTTGAGTCCATAGACAAAATACCCTTGAGATTCTCCCTCTACATCTACAAATCCAAAATTCCCATCTCCTCCACTATAAATTCACTCTATAATTTTTTCTACTATTTTTTCTTTCTTAACTTTTCAAAAATCTTCTTCTTTATTCTTTCAGCTAAATACTTCGAGTATCTTTGCTTCTGGCTTTCGTCCACTATCTCGATCCATTACCTCTGCTGCAACCCTCTTTCCATCTGTTGCACCATTAAAATTATTCTTATGCACAAAGAAATCTCATCCCCAATCTGCTCTGTCATCTGGAATAACGAATCAAAAATCTC
>CALHAQ010000012.1 GCA_937931775.1 uncultured Candidatus Altimarinota bacterium
TGTTCTTCCAAAAAATTGATTATCTTTTTCTCAGGATATAAGCACCTGCTCATGTCTTCAAAGCATAAGAGTATTTCTATGTATAACACTCTCTAAAAGTAGATCATTGAGTATATGCCATCTTTCTGATTTTAGCTTGTCACTGACATCGTCCGGCATGATTTTTGATGCAAGTGTATTTGGTCTTACAGAATATCTTGCTGTATATGAAAAATCAAATTGACACTCTCTAAATGCCTGTATGGTTTCCTCAAACATCTCTTGTGTTTCTCAACTAAATCCTACTATAATATCTGTAGATATACTAAATAAAGGATCGCGTCATCGTAGATATTTTACCATATCACGAAAATCTTCATAATTATGCCTTCTATTCATTTTCTTAAGCATAGCATTGCTTCAAGATTGAAGTGCGAAATGTAAATAATTACATGTATGCTTAAGATCGAGATGAGCATCAAGTATATCTCTTGTCATATCGTGAGGGTTGGAAGATGTAAATCTGATTCTGTCAATTTCTGGAATACTATCTATTTCTTCTAAAAGTTGACGGAATGGTGAAGTAAAACTTAATCTTGGAAGAAGCTGTTCGAAATCAGTCCAATCATATATACGAAAAACTCTTGAATTATCTATTTTAATTGCTTTATTCCATCACTGCTCAAATATACATATTTTCCCAGAGAAGTTTTTGTAATAGTTTTTGATGTGATGAGGTCCATCATCAATCACTATATCGAGAGATAACTTGTTTGCTACTTCATATTTATTGTCGTTTCCACTTTCCTTTATAAAAATTATTTCTTTGAAAAAGTTATCTCAAAAATATTTCTGTAATAAAATTTCAGTATTTTTTCTGACTTCAGCTGGTCTTGATGTGATAATATAGAGTATATGCCCTTGGGATTTTAATCTTTTGAGGACATCCTCTCAACCTGTATGAATTTGCATATCTAACTCATGTCTTTTTTCAAAATCATGGTATTCTTTCATAAGTTCAGGAATACCATTACAATCAAATTGTGTAATATCATTAAGCTGTAATATTTGATTATATTTTTTATTGTATGAATTAATGATTTCGTTACTTAAAACTATAAATAATGTATCATCTAAGTCTATTCATATTTTTAGTGTAGTATTTTCACTATTCCATTTTGATTTTTCACTGTTCCACAATTTGAGGTTTTTTTGTTTTCCATATGAGTTAACATTTTGCCCTAGCAATGTTATCTCTTTAGCTCATTTTTTTACTGCATCTCTACATTCTCAAAGTATTTCTTTTTCATTTCGTGATATTTCACCACCTCTTGTATATGGGACAATACAAAAACTACAATAATTATCGCATCATGATTGAATAATCACTGATGCTGAAAATGGATTTTCTCTTTGTTGGACTTGTTTAAGGTAATCATCATATTTGTCTTCTTGTCCTATTTTTTGGCCATAAATTTGTGTTAAAATATGTGGAATATATTTTGTCTCTTCTATTCTAAAAGTAAAATCTAGTGCTGATGATCTAGGGAATAATTTATCTTCATAATTAAATATACCATCTTTTTGGGTTAAAAAATCTATTTTTTTTGCTGTTTTTCGCTTTTTACTTGTATCCAATAGTTTATGAGGAATATATTTTTTTGCTATCCCCGTCTTTCGTACCATACATCCTGTTATTCCAGTCTTTATGAATTCCTTTTTTCCTTCCTGAGTCCTTACACTATTTATTTTTTCTATTTCACGAAGTATACCAAATACTCTATCTTCTCATTTTTGTCTTACACTACATGTATTAAATATAACTAGATCAGCATCCTCTAAGTTTTGGCTACGCAAAAAACCAGACTGGAGAAGAACCATATTTACCTTCTCACTATCAGCCTGGTTCATCTGACATCAAAATGTCTGTATGAAATACTTCTTTAGCATAATTATTTTAGTAACTCAAAGCTCTTTCTAATTGATTATCTAGCTCAAGTCTTTCCCATCTATCGCTGTCAAATTCAAGCTGGATATCTGGAGTGATTCAAACCCCATCTATCCCTTGTTTTGTCCTTCATGTAAACCATTTAGCTGCTGTATACTTGAGTGTTGAACCGTCATAATATGTTTTGAGTGATTGAACTGATCATTTTCCAAAACTTTGTTCCCCGATTATAACACTATCAGGATAATAATCTTTTATAGTTCCAACCATAATTTCTGAAGCAGATGCACTTCCTGAATTTTGTAAAAATATGAGTTCATAATTTGTAAAATCAATAAGATCGTATCATCGAGAACTGTATTTGATTTCTCTATTTCCATAATCTACTATCGCAGTTGGGGAACTTTTTTCTACAAAATAACTGAGCATAGTGGAGACTTCACCAAGGTATCAACCAGGATTGTTCCTTAAGTCGAAGATCACTTTATCAACATTGACTTCAAGTGATAAGGCTTCTAGTGCAGCTTTAAATTCAGTATCCACATTTTCTCAAAAGTTTTTTACTCTTATATAGTAAGTGTTGTTATTTAATTTCTCATGCTCAATATCTTTGATGACTATTTTTGCTCTCGTTACCAATATATCTAAAGTACTATTATCAGATTCTCTATATATTGTTAATTTTACTTGGCTTCCAGCTGGTCATTTGATCCATGAAATAACTTCTCTAAGAGCTTTGTCTTCGCTAATCTCTTTATCGTCTACATGAGTAATCCGGTCTCATCATCGTATTACTGCTTTTTCTGAAGGGGAACCCACTATTGGAGATACAATTGTTAAGTTTCATGGACTTGGCATTTCTACGTATGAGCCTATTCACTCATATTCACCATCAAGTCATTGGAAAAAATCTTCACTTTCTACAGGTGGAAAATAAGTAGTATATTTATCTCAAGTAGATTCTGCTATACCTCTAATTGCTCACTCTACAAGTTGATTTTCTTCTAATTCAGATCTGTCATAGTGAAGATCAGATATTGTTTCATATACATCTTCTAATATTGCAGATTTTTCTCCTAAACTACTAGTTCACGTAGGATTTATAGAAAGTCATGAGTTTATTTTTATTCCTGACGCTCTTTTTTCTAATAAATTTTTTATTGCTTTTAGATCATCACTGCTTGTATATATATTTTTCTTATCTATATCATTTTGTTCTGCTCCTACTTGTATTCATAGTATTTTTTCACTTAAAATTTCAAACATATAAATACTTATAGCTTTATCGGCATAAATATCTACGGGAGCGTTTTTTATCAGGTCCAAATATATCAGTATTTGAAGAGCATCTTCAAGTTCAGAATCTTTAGGAATATTTTTGTATTCTAGTTGGATATATTGATATGAATCTGGTACTGAGTCTTTATGATGATTAGCAAAGAAAATAAATGCTTGCTCTCTTTGTATAAGAGTTGAGGCATATGTGTTTCATGCGAGAGAAAAAATAACTACATATAGTATTAACTGGAAAAAATGTCTCATGAAAAGCTAGGTAAAAAATAATGCTTCTATTGTAATGGAAATATTGAAAAGGGGAATATAATTTAGAAGTTTTTATGCTCCTACGTCTATAGTGCTAGGTCATACTATTAGGTCCATTCCTCAAAATGGATATAGAACTCATAGAAATATCATAAAGAGTCATATAAGAATCATTACCACATAGGTTCCTCAACTTCAGATAATTTTTTCAGCCCAAAGCCAATTTCCAGTCCAAGACTTTACATTTCTTCTATATTTTATAAGACTTACACCTCATACTATTAAAAGCACAGCATAAAATAGATCTACAAGTAATTCCATAATTTATTATTTAGATAAGTAATCTCAAAGTACATTTTTTATTTTTTCAGCATTTACTCAGGATTCTCATATAGAGGGCATATTTGGCATAAATGAGTCAATCATAAGAGGGAGTCAAACTTTTACAAAATAGATGATATATCATAATAAAAAAATTCGGAATCACCATTTGAGTATTGTCCCCCATAGAGCCTTTTTTTCGTTATTTTTTAGTGTTCTATAGATATAGTCAATTTTCTCTTCAGTAGTTTTAATGCGGGCCATAATTATATTATTATAAATTATTTTGTTTCTTTCCAGTTTTTCCCTGTTTCACCATCTACTTTTAACTTTATTGGTGAGTCTTTAAGGATATTTTCCATAATTTGTGGTATTTTCTTCTCTAATTCATTTTTTTCTCAGGCCTTAATATTAAACACAAGTTCATCATGCACTTGTAGGAGCATAGTACTTTTATATCATCATTGTTTCAACATAGTAGATATTTCTATCATGGCAAGCTTGATAATGTCAGCACTTGTCCCCTGTATAGGCATATTTATTGCTTCTCTTTCGGCTCACTTTTGAATCATTTTATTTGCATCATTGATGGATGGTATATATCTTCGTCTTCCAAAAAGCGTTTCTACATAGCTATTTTTTTTACATTCTAGAATAATTTTATCAAAAAATAGACGTACTTTTGGATAATTTTCATAGAAGGCATCTATATATATTTTTGCATCTTTTTGGGATATATCTATCATTTTTGATAGGCCAAATGGACTAATTCCATATATAACTCAAAAGTTTACAGCTTTTGCAAATTTTCTTTGCGTGCTAGTAATTTGAGTTGTCTTAAATATAAATTCTCCCGTAACTTGGTGAATATCTCTTTCTTGTTTAAAAGCATTGAGTAGATTTTCATCTTGACTCATGATTGCAAGGAGTCTTACTTCTACTTGTGAATAATCAAATGCCATGAGATAGTCATCGGGAGAATCAGCGATAAAAGCTGTTCGTATTTCACCGGCTATATCATCCCCTGTTGGTATATTTTGTAGATTGGGACTATTGCTTGAAAGTCTTCCTGTAGAAGTAACTGTTTGGTTATAGCTTGTATGTATTCGGTCATCATTACTGGCAACATCCAGAAGTCATTCTATATATGTTGATTGTAACTTAGAATAATGTCTATATTTTACTATTTTTTCTGCAATTGGATACTCTTTTTTAAGTCCATCAAGTACTTCAGCATTTACTGAATAGCCAGTTTTAGTTTTTTTTCAACTTGGAAGACCAAGGCTTTCAAATAATATTTCCCCAACTTGTTTTGGGGACTTTATATTAAATTCTACTCCAGCAAGGGAGTGTATTTCTTTTTCTAGTTCTATAATTGCTCCCTCAAGTCTCAGGCCGATTCATTTAAGTATATCTCTATCAATTTTGATTCCATTTGTTTCCATCTCAGAGAGTACTAACATGAGTGGATGTTCCATTTCTTCAAGTATACTACTATTTGTAATGTAAGGATTTGAAAGTTGCTCCATATAAAGTTTATATGTCATATAAACATCTTCTCATGAATAAATCGCAGCCTTTTCTAAATCTACTTCCTCAAAAGAAAGTTTCTTCTTATCAGTTATATCACTGTATGAAATCATCTCGTAGTCAAATTGTGAATTTACTAAGGTATCCAATCCTAGTCATCTTTGTCCTGGATTTTTAATATACTCAGCGAGCATTGTGTCATAATAGTGAGGCATGGAGTGTGAATTCAGAGAATATTTTCTATTAGTATATATGAAAAGTGCAATAAAAAAAGACTAACTTTATTGTTAGTCTTTTAATAATTGTTTTATTTATAAAACTCCATCGAATCCCCTAGAGTAATCGAAAATATCTTGTCCTTTGAAGAATCTTGCAAGTTCGGTATTAGCAGTTTCTACTGAGTCACTTGCGTGAATAATATTTCCATCAATAGTAAGCCCAAAGTCACCTCTAATTGACCCAGGAAGAGCTTCTTGAGGGTTTGTAGCACCAGTCAGCATTCTTACCGTAGCTACTGCATTTGCTCCTGATGCTGCTATTGCTACAACAGGTGTTCTCATCATATATGCTTTTATGTTTGGAAAAAATGGTTTATCAGCAAGAAAATCATAATGCTCTGTAACGATAGCGTCGTCTAATTGCATCATTTTTAGACCTGATATTTTGAGTCCTTTTTGTTCAAGTCTTGTTATTACTTGACCAATGAATCCTCTCTCAACACTGTCTGGTTTTAAGAGTATAAGTGTAGTTTCCATATTTCTATATTTAGATATTATAATTATGTGTGCTAGGATTATAGCTAAAAAAGTTTATTTGCAAGTGTTTTTTCTTAATCCATTATGAAATCCTCTTTTTGTGATACTTTATGATTAAAATCTACTCATTTAAGTTGTTTTTCTAGGTGCATTCTCAGTTCTATTTCTATATTGTCTTTAAGTTCTGGATAACGCTTTATGACTCCCCGTTTCTCTTTATATTTCATATTATCCATACTAAGATCAGTTCTAATGACAAGTGTTTCGAGTCAGTTGTCAGCACACTGCTGACTACAAAAACCCGCATGTTTTAAATATTCTTCTCTATCTGCTATTATTCGAGCATTACAGCTTGAGAGTCTGCAGTTTTCGCAGTTATCTGTTTTCTTGGCAGAATATATGCATTCTCAGATTACACTATGTGTGTTTTCATCTCATACTATCTGTGATACTCTGTCATCAAATACATAAAGGCTCCCCTTCCAATTACCATCATTGTATGTATTTATATATTTTACTACTCCACCATCTAGTTGATAGGTGTTTTTGAGTCCTGCTTTCTGCATCATCACTGTTGATTTCTCACATCTTATCCCTCCTGTGCAATAGGAAATAACCTTTTTATCTCCAAATTCTTTTTTGTATTGTTCTATTTTATCTTCTAACTCTCGAAAAGAGAGAGTGTCTGCTGGAATGGCATTTTTAAAGTGTCAGAGCTGATATTCGTGATTATTCCTCATATCAAGCACTATGTAATCATCTATATTTCCATTGTCGAGAAGATCTTTAAACTCATCTATTTGCATTCTATTTCCTGCACTATCTATTTCTTTCGCGCTATATTTTGCTCCGAGCGCTACTATTTCATCACGAACTTTTACCTGCATTCGGGGGAACTGGTGTCCGTCCACAAGAGATGATTTAGCGTCTATGTCTTCTATATCTTTCCAGAGTGGATGATCCTGTAAATAGAGTTTATAGGCTTGAATTTGCCCTTGACTACCAGTTACTGTACTTGAGATTCACTCAGTCCCTATGTATACTCTTCCCTTCATACCGATATCTTTTGTAAATCTGAGATGATCAAGACATTCTGCCTCTGGATTTTTTACATCTACAAACTTATAAAATGTCAGGAGTGTAAACTGCTGTTCGTATTTCATATTATGAGATTTTATATAGCTTGCCTAGCTATTAATTAATATTCTCGTTGCAGGAGAATTTGGCTGAGAAAAGTATATAAATATTTGAGAAAAAACAAGTAATTAATCTATACTGTTTAAATAAGGAAAAGGATTATTTCTCCATCTTGTTGCATTGTTATACTCAAAGTTAGATAGTATGCTGTGATTTCAAAATATAGTTCATATATGCTCTTTTCAGAGTTTTTCAAGAAAGACTATCTGAGAATATGGAGTTATTTGTATATCACTTGGGAAAAATAGATCTCTATTATCTTTTTTTCATGATTCTTGAGATATTCTCATTCTTGCATCTACTTCATCTAAAAATTTTTCTATATTTCCATTAAACTCACAAATAGGCATTGATTTTAATATATCTTTTTCGTCACGTGCTGATTGGCTTACAAAAAAAGTAATTCTACTTGGGATGAATTGAGTGCTATTTGTACTTTCTCAGTAGCTATCCCTAAAAGCTCTTAAATTCTCAATAAACGGCTCTCCCGACTGTCAGCTCATACTATCTACAAGATTCTCATTTCCATAACTATGTATATATTCTGTCTCCAGCCCAAGATGGTTTTCACTTTTTGTACTGCTTCATTTTATAACATGTCAAACATTAAGTTTGCTTAATATCATATTTGATACTCTCTGTGCAGTTGGATTTATCTCAATTCCTCTTGATTTACTGGAATCTGTAATAAGTCATGATCTTCTTGCTTGAATATTCATAGCTAATTGTATTATTCAGCTTCCTGATCAGGCATCTATACAGTAGTGTGATTTATTGCCTAGAACATCATCAAGCTTATTGGATATAACATCTATAACGATATTCACCGTTGAAGGACATGCTAACATTCTTTCTTGGTAGGAAGTACCACTTACTCTTCTTAAAAGTCACTTAATGATTCATGGTCACATTGCATTTTCTATATTCTGATAGGTTTCATTAATATATGATTCTGGTACTAATAATTCTTCTAATCCTCCTGTATTTTTAAAATTAACTAAATACTTTACAACTAAATTTGTGACTTGTTGGACTGTGATTGCTATTTTAGGATCTGATAACATCTCTACCTCATCTATAAGCGATGTATTAGAGTTATAAATTCAATCACATAAAATAGACTGCATAAAATACTGTTATTTATATTATTACGTATTAATATAAATATTAATACCTAATTGTCAATTACTTTTCCTTTCCCTACTTGCAAGATAGGTAAAAACAAGCAAACTAGGAGTAATATTTCATCAAATAACCTTTATGAAAACATTTCGTCATCTGATATATATTGCAATCGGAGTCTTTTACTTTTATGCTATATATTTTCTTATTTGAACTACAAGAGTTTTAGAATATGGAGACTCACTCTTGCTTACAGATTTTGGCTTAGGTGTAGTCTCTGGAATTATTTGTTTCTTTACGGTGCTATGATTACTTGGTATCTTAGAAAAAACACTATATTCAGCTGCCCAGGCTTTTACAAAAAAAACAGAGTGAGAATTTGATGATTTGGTTGTGGATATTGTTTTTAGTAGTTTTCATGTAGTAAAATACCTTTGAGCATTCTATCTTTGATGGAAATTTATTCATTTACCTGAAAGCTATAATATTGTCGTAGAACAAGTTTCTTCTATAGCTCTTCTCGTTATTGCTCTACTTTTTGTTACGAAATTCATCAATCTCGCATTTACCCAAAAGCTTATTGATGAGAGTAAAATGAAGGCTATGAGTAAGACGCTGATGCCCTTTGTCCGTAAGACAATTATTGCTCTTGTATGGATAGTTGGGATTATTACTATCATATCAAATCTCTGATACGATGTTACCGCGCTTATAGCATGAGCTTGAGTCTGAGGTATTGCTGTGGCTCTTGCAGCTCAAAAATCTATTGCAAATATATTTGGTGCTATAACTATCCTTATGAATAAACCATTTGTTCTCGGAGACTATATCACTATCAATGGCCATACCGGAACAGTAAAAGATATTGGTCTATCGTATATTACGCTTATAGATCGTAATGGTCATAATGTAATGATTCCAAATGAGAATATTATCTCTACGAGTATAGAAAATGAAAGTCGTAGAAACTTCAGAAGAGCAGATTTCTCTATTGGTCTTATCTATGATACTACTTTAGTAAAGATGGAAAAATGAGTAGAGATTATAGAGTCTATTTTAGAACTATATGTAAGGGATAAAAAACTCCAAAGTTATAGAGTAAATTTTGAGGCTTTTGGGGATTTTTCTCTGAATATAAATGTTACCTACTTTTCAGGAACAAAAGTTTATAACGAGTTTGTAAAAGAAAAAGAAGAAATAAATCTAGAGATTAAAAAACAATTCTGAAAAGCGAAATTAGAAATGGCATTTCCTACTACAGAGATGATTATTAAAAAGGGAGATATAGCTTAGTCCTTATCACTTTCAAATTCCTCTGCTTGATCATCTCACTTGTGACGTTTTTTCCAGTCTTTGAAATAGAGAAATATAACATCTTTCCAGAGCCATATTAAAAAAGCTGCAAGCAGTAGAAATATAGATTTATAGAATATCAGGAATCAGAGTAATAAAAATATACCCCATGGGAGTTTTTGAAATACTTGGTAGAGTCAACTTCCTTCAAAAAAGGTAAATATCTTTCCCCATGTTGCATTATCAGAAAGAACACTTCCCTGAGCAAGATGGGATAAAATTCCTATTAGAAATATTGGAAGTAAGAGTCATAAAAGTATATGAGAAATACTTTTAGGTCTACTCTCTATCGTAAGACGTGGATGGAGCATAAAAAAGATTCAGAGAATAGGTATGGAAAGTAGTGAAAGTGATAATATTCCAATTGAGTGCTTGGAAAGAAAACTTTGGTATCCATCAAGAAGTGCAGGAGATAAATAGGTAGTGATTTGGACTTGATAGGAGATTACCAAATATGATAAAAATCATATAATCAATCAAAGAAAGAGCTTATAGAGTGAATCACTTCAATTTAAAAATGCTCAGGCTCCTGCTGAAAGTCCTAGAATTAATAAGATAATATCAAGTAAACCCATATTTATTTTTTACCAAAACAAACTATATATTCTTCAAAACTTCTATCCCTACAAGCATAGGGTTTAAATTCTGTAAATTTATGATATCTTTTTGTAACTTCTTGTGTGAGATCTCTAAAATCTTCTCACTTAAAGACTTTAAGTACGAGGTTTCATCCTTGCTTTAGGAAAACATCAGCAAATTCAAGTATTGCAATATTGAGTTCTACACTGGCATATTGATCAATATCCTTTCGACCAGTAGTATTTGGAGCTATATCTGATGTGATAAGGTGAAACTGATTGTTTTCTCCTATTAGTTCATTGACTTTTAATCTAAGAGAATCAAATTCAAATATATCGTGAACAATAGTATTAATATGCTTTTGAGAATATTTATTAGTAGGCTTAAGATCTATTCAGACAATATTTCATGTGTCTCTGATAATACGCTTAATATACTGTATAAAACTTCCAGGTGCACATCAGATATCGCAAATATCCATTCCTTCTTCTATGAGTTCAAATGTTTCTTGAATTTCCTTGAGTTTATAGACACTGCGAGCTCTATACCCTTCTTTTTTAGCCATATTAAAGTAAGTATCATGCATTTGATATGGAGCTGGTTTTTTCTTTTTTACTTTTTGCATCACACTCTGATGACCGTTTTTTATCTTCTTTTTATGACTCGATTTCACGGCTTCTCATTTGTATTTTCTTACCATCTTTCTCTTAATTAGAATATTAGTTGTATTTTATAGTAAAAAAACTTATTTACCAGGAAATAAGTATATTTTTATTACAGATTTACATGCTAATTTATATATTTTCATGTAAATCTGTCAGATATTTTACAAATGATTTTTTTTATGATATCGTATATAGGTACAAAGGTGAAAACACAAACACATTATTTTTTTACATATATATTATGTTACAATTTTATAAGAATCTCGTAATGAATACAATTAAACTTCAGAATTTATCTGAAGGTGGAGGTCAGATGGATCCTATTGAGGCTCAAAAAGCTGAACAAGCTGCGAAACTAAAAGCTCTTGAGGCAAAGGCTCGTGAATTAGCTGCTGATTGAGTTGATGCTGCTGATATAGATACTATAGTTTCAAGTATCCAAGAAGGTGCAGAAACAATAGGAGAAGAAATGAAGGCACAGGAAAAACAGCTCGTTCTTGATATGATTCAACAATACGGTATGCAAGTTGCTGATGGAAAAACAGATATAAATCTTGTCTCTAGTTGAGGAATTAGAGGTAGAAAAAAGAAATTTTCAGTGATTGCAGATAGAAATGATGGAACATTTTTCGATACTAAAACAGAAATGTTATCTAACACAGCTATACAAGGACTTATAGAAAAAGTAGGAATTTCACCTGAAGAAGTTACTACGGCTCTCGCATCAGCAGAAGATGTAAGAGTAGCAAATATAGAAGCAGAAAAACAGCATGAAGCTCAAATAGCTGCCGGAAAAGTCCAAAGATGACCAACTGCTGATCAAATTAAAGAACATCAATATCAACAAGGATTCGCAGCTGAAACTACTAGTGATGCTATGGATGCTGCAAAAGAAAGACAAAGACTTGCCGATCAAACTAAGGCTTCAGATGATAGGCTCATTGCTCTTGGTAAAGAAGCAGCTGAAAAACAAGCTCTTATAGCAAAAGCTGAGGCAGCTGGAGAAAGTGATAAAAACGCTGGTGATCTCATTGCAGAAGCTTTAGTTATAGAAACTGAAGAAGCTCAAAAAATGAAGGATGCAATGACATCATTTAAAGCTACAGTTGCGAGTGTTGATTTAAGTGATCTTCCAAAAGAAAAAAGTGGTATAAGTGAATCTCTTCAGGCTCTAGTAAATGCTATTGTACCTGCTGATGAGCTGAAAGCAGAAATTTGAAAAACTGAACTTTCTGTAGATGGTTTTTCTGGACCAAATACAAAAAGAGGTATTCAAATGGCACTTAATAAAATGACTGGTAAAAACTTAGATATAGACGGTAAAATAGGTGACCTTACAATGGCTGCTGCTAATTCTATGAAAGAGGTAGATATAAATAGAGCATATGCACTTTACGTTGATCCAAATAAGAAAACTACAACAACTCAGGCTTAATATAAGCATTACAAAAAAGAAACTCTTACTTAGAGTTTCTTTTTTGTTGTATTTTTATTGAGTAGATCAACTTGAGGAGGCTTCACTAGGGGTGTTTTCTTCTCCAGTCTTACTTCATAGCCTCGATGTCATAAGCTCTAAAGCAGGTTTTACTCCTACTGCAACTTCTCACGATACAGTGTCGTATACAAATGGTACTCAACTACCTTCTACACCAAGTTCTTCTATGAGTTCAAGAAACATTTTTTGATTTTCACTATTTCTATAAACCTCTCTTTTTTCTATAGATATTTTTGAATAAAGATCATTCTCATTAGCAATTGCGTTAAGTTCTTGACAGTGAGGACAGGTTCCCCCAAAAAAGTATCTATATTCAGCGTCAGGATTGATAATATCTACTGGTGGTCTATCTCCCCCACAGCTAGAAAGTAAAAAAATTGATGTGATAAGAATAAAGAAAATCTTTTTCATAGGAAAATTTTAATAAAATAATAATTGATATAGCTTATGTTTCTATCTTAAAGCTAGCTTAAGTTAATGAATTAATGA
>CALHAQ010000013.1 GCA_937931775.1 uncultured Candidatus Altimarinota bacterium
ATAAATTCATTCCAATAAAAACTTTGTTTTCCCTTCATTTTTATCAATAGCTATTGGTAATATACTCTTTATTTTTTTGATCTTTTCTGGATCATCTTCTTGTAGTTTTATTAGTACAGTTTTTACTTTCTGTAGCATTACCTTATCTTCATTAGTAGGATTATACGCAAAGACTCAACCACTAGAAATAAGTATTGTTATACATAATATAAAGACAAGGAATACATTCTTCATAATCAATTTAGGTTTAATATAAAATATAATTATCACCTTTTTATCATAGTAATTCTAATAGCTTTTGCAAAATATAGAATTTTATATTTGGATTAAATAAAGGTGAGATAAAAGATATAATGGGGAACTATGGTTTAAAAATTATCTCCTACCCACTCTTGTAATTCATCGAGAGTTCCGAGAGAAAACTTCGTATCAATCTGTTTTCCTGAAAGGAGGATATAGATATCGATTGTCCCTGGGGTTTGTCATGCAAGGAAATCTTTGAGAGTATGTATTTGTTCGAGCTTTGTTCCTGTAGGTATTTCTACTATATATTCTTCTGGAGTTTCTTGAATATTTTTCTCTGCCTTTTCGAGTTTATTCTCTGAGATTTTTTCCTCGAGTTCTTTCGAGGTAACCTCACTCTTGGATTCTCTCTCCTTAGAGGAGAGAGAGACTATATCTTGTTCCTCTGTAGCTACTTCCTCTCCTTGAGGAGAGGATTGAGGTGAGGTTTCTGCCAGCTGGGCATTAAACATTTTACGCTTCACATCGTCGAGAAGTCCCATTTCTCTGGCTTGTTCTCGTACTTGCGTGAGGCTGGCTGTAACTATTTTTCTCGCTCTAATACTCCTGCGACGATAGTCGAAGTTTATATCAAGATTCCCTTCTATAATCACTACTTTTCCTATATCTACCTTGTCTTTATATTCTGCGTAATCTTTATCAAAAATCGCTACTTCAAAATCATAATCAAATCCCTCACAATAGAGAAACATCATATTTTTTCCTGTCTTGGTAACTATTTTTCTCAAGTCGATAATAATTCCTACCACTGAGAGCTGCTGCTTTTGGAGCTTGTCTTTGAAGGCTTTCTCATCTTTTTTATATTCCTCGTGGAGCTCTTCGAGAGGAGTTTTGAGCTGCTGCACTGAGCGAGATCGTCTTTGGCAATACATACGCAGATTATCCAGTGGATGACCTGAAACCATATATCCTAAAACTTCTTTCTCACCAAAAAGTTTCTGCTCAAATCATAGAGGAGTCGCTGGAGTAAGAGTAAAACTATCATCATAATCCTCTCCTCACATCCCTGATTCAAAAAGTCCTATCTGTGAGGAAGTCTTCTTTTTTTCTTCATTTTTTGATGCTCTGATAATCTCGTCTATATTCGCGAGAAGTGTAGCCCTATCTCAAAATAGATCCATAGCTCCACCGTAGATAAGCGCTTCGAGGGATTTTTTGAGAAGTATTTCTCTCCCTCCTCTTTTTATAAAATCATCGAGATTCTCAAAGGGTTTTTCTTTTCTTGCAGCGAGTATCGCGTCAATCGGCCCTTCTCCAAGTCACTTAATAGCTTTGAGCCCGAAACGGATATGCTCGTCATCTACATAGGTAAAATGCTTGAGAGATTCATTGATATCTGGACGCATAATCTCGATACCATTTTGCTGCGCTTCTCCTACTTCAAGGATGATTCTGTCCATATTTTCCTCATCTGAGGTCATCATAGATGTGAGAAACTCTGTTCGATAATGAGCTTTGAGATAGGCAGTTTGGTAAGCAATAAACGCGTAACAAGCCGCATGAGATTTATTAAATGAGTAGTTGGCTGCAGGCTGGATCATCTCCTGATAAATATACGTTGAAGTCTCAGGTTTATAGCCTTTGAAATCGGCAGCTTTATTTATGAACTCTATTTTTAGAGCTTCTACAACATCGAGTTTTTTCTTCCCGACTCACCTACGAAGAATATCTGCTTCCCCAAGACTAAATCCTGCCATATATTGTACAATAAACATGAGCTGCTCTTGATACACAGCAATTCAGTAAGTTACATCCAGGATTTTCTTGAGATCTTGCTCGAGTTTTCTTTTTTCTTCTTCTATTTCTTGTGCTGAATATTTCTTCTTTTTCAGTATATCTTGCAGGTCATCTGTCATATACTTTATCTCCTCTCTCCCGTATTTTCTATCAATATACTCTGGAATATATGCGAGAGGTCCAGGACGATAGAGAGAAACCATTGCAATAAGATCCTCGAAGCTATCTGGAGCAAGATCCTTAAGGTATTTTCTCATCCCTTCTGATTCAAACTGAAATACTCCGGTAGTATCTGCGTCTGCAAATATCTTATATACTATAGCATCATCTAGAGGGACATCCAGGATGTCTACTTTGTGTCATTTAGAGAACTCTATTATTTCTTGAGCACGTTTAATAATCGTGAGGTTTCTCAGTCAGAGGAAATCCATTTTTAGCAGCCCAAGATCCTCAAGAGGATACGCACTATACTGGGTAACTATAGAGTTGGCATCTTTTGGAGGATGCGCAAGCGCTGTAAAATGAGTCATTGGTTGCGGAGCGATAATAACCGCGCAGGCATGGACTCATAGTTGTCGCACATTCCCTTCTATTTTTAGGGCATTGTCTATAATCTGTTTATATTTTGGATTACTATCATAGGCCTGCTTAAACTCAGGAGCATCTTCAAGTGCTCAGGCAAGTTTTGTCCCAGGTTTTTCTGGTATAAGTTTTCCAAGTTCATTCATCTCCTGAAATGGGATTCCCATAACTCTTCCAACATCTTTTACTGCAGCGCGAGCAGCAAAAGTACCAAAAGTACATATTTGCGCTACTCGGTCTTCACCATATTTTCCTCTACAATATTCTACAACTCTATCTCTGTCACTATCCGCAAAATCCGTATCGATATCAGGCATCGATATTCTGGCTGGATTAAGAAACCTTTCAAATAGCAGATCATATGGTAGTGGGTCTATATCGGTAATTCCTGTCAGATATGCCATTAGACTCCCTGCAGCAGATCATCTTCCAGGTCCTACAGGTATGTTTTCTCTTCGGGCCCATCATATGTAATCAGCAACTATGAGAAAATACGCATTAAATCACATCTCATGTACTACCACGAGTTCATATTCGAGTCGTTCTATTTGATCCTGGAGCTCCTGATCATATCATGCAAGAATCTCTTTTTTTCTCTCCCCATAGTATGTAAGAGAGAGAGTCTTGAGCTCTTCTGGAGCTGTTTCTATTAAAGGAGTTTGCAAGCTTGGCATATCAGTTTTTTGAACCAGTTCAAAAATAACTTCTTTCGATATTTCTCGCTTATACCTCCAATTGAGTCCAGCATAGGAAAGGTATCTGAGATACCATTCATCAGAGCTGAGATTCTTCTTTGGAGTTTTTCCTGGATTTTTTTTCTGGTATACTTGAGCCTGCTTATATAGTTCCTGCATATCTTCTGGCAATTCAAAAGTTGGGATAAGAATTCCCCCTGTTTCAATTTCGATATGTACCATATCTGCAATCTTTCCTGTATTTTCAAGAGCTTCTGGAATATA
>CALHAQ010000014.1 GCA_937931775.1 uncultured Candidatus Altimarinota bacterium
CAAAATATTTTTCCTGCTTGTGAGGTAATAGTGAGAATTGCTGCTGCATTTGTAAATCAAACAATAACTGGATGGGATAAAAAATCAACAATAACTCAAAGCCTAAGACTTCATATAAGCAGGTAGAATAAGGCAGTAAAAAATGCAATAAGAGAGGCATATGCTACATATCAATCAATTCAGCTTGTCGCTACTGGTGCAAGAGCTGTTGCCGTCATAAGAGATACTATAGTCACAGGTCATGTAGACATCTGAGGTGATGAACCAAAAAGTGCTGCTATAATGACAGGAATAAATGCGGTATAGAGACCTACTTCTATAGGAAGTCATGCGAGCTGAGCATATGCCATAGATTGAGGTATTAAAATAAATGATACACTCAGTCCAGCAATTATATCTCTTTTTAGTATCTTAGGATCTTTTAATTCTGTAATCCAGTCTAAAAAAGGAAAAATTTTATGTAAAAGCTTCATACATTCCTGCATTATATATATTAAATATACAATATCATAAAGAGCGTATTTTTACTAGATATTACTCTATCTTAAAGATAATATTATTGTATATATTAGAAATATTTTTTGTAAAGAAAGGTCTTAATTCAATTCGTACATTACTAATTTTAGGATTGTTGAGTAAAATTTTCTCAGCATCTTCTTTTTTTATTCATCGAATTTCACTGCGAAGTTGTGATATATACGTATTTTCTCTATGAAGGAAATCATGAAGAAATAAGGCTTCTATTTCGAAAGTTGCTTTCATTTCAAATGGATCTTGTTTTGTATATATAATCTCTGACATTCTAACGGAACTAGTGTCTATATGTGAAATCTTTTCAATTCATATCAAGTTCCTCTCACTAAGTAAAGTCTTGAGTTTTTGAGTAATATTATCTTTATTATAAGTGTATACATATGCAGTTATACTTCCATTCATTGAAAACTTATCTTTTTTTATTCAAGCTTCAATTCAATCTTCTATGTTGATAAGTGGCTCACTATATATTATACTCTTTCCTCATGATAAAATATCAATTTGGGAATTATTTTTTTGATTTTCTAAAAGTATATTATTTTTTATAGAAGTTATTACTTCACTCTTCATTTTCTCTGTAAATATACTCTTAGCTAATTTTATATCTCCAGAAGATATTACTTTTTCATAGTTGTTACTTCCTCATGTAAAATCTTCTATACTCTGAGCATAGATATTTTTTTGACCTTCCTGATCTAATCAGGGAAGAATAAGCTTTGAATTTGATTTTATATTTCCTCTTTCTCATATATACGATCATGTTTCATCAATAGACCTAGCATATACTGTAAGCTCTACTGATCATGGGGTCATAACTCAAAAGTTATCTATTACTGATCATGGAATTTGAGTCCAGACAGGTATTTCAAATATGATTCCTGAATCATCTTGTAACCTGGTTTTAGGGATAATTGTCTGAGCCTGATTATAAGAGTTATATAGAATTATTTTTCATCTAGCTGTCTCTTTCTCATTTACTACTATTTCCGTTGCTGAGAAAGTATCAGAACTATGTATAGTTTCACTTAATATATTTATTTTTATTAATTTGTTATTTCATAATATAGTATTTTCTATATTTTCTTTAAATATGAAGTTATGTGCTTCTTTTTTGACTATCACTTCAGGAGTGATATGAATATAGCTTTTACTGATTGCAAAATAGTATACGAATAAGAATATAACTAAACTCAATAAGAGTGCTCATATAAAGATATGAATAGATGTTTTTTCTTGATATATGCGAGAGTATTTTCAAAGTGAATTCAGCTTTTTATTTGCATCCAAACTACTGAGAAGCTCTTGTTTATAGGATTTTATTTGAAATTTAAAATACTCCCAAAAAGTGAAGTTATGCTGCATAAGTTTTTCTTGTGATTTCTCTTCTAGGAAGTCTTTATTTTTTATTAAGGAATATTCAATCCCAAGCCTTTTTCCTATTTTTTTTCAAATACGATCATTTGTTGCTATGATAAGCTTTCTGTCTCAGACTTTTGATTTAAGAATCTTGAGAGATATATAGTTATGAAGTGTAGGATGTCATAGAGGAAAATCTAAAACAATATCTCATGTCTTTTGAGTATTTATTTTATCGATTATATCTATAATCGTATCATTAATTTTTATTTTTATCATGATCTTGGATTTTACTCATATGTGAAATGAAAACACCTTTACAAAAAAGATATTCACTATACACTGAAAATCAAATTACAATAGAATTTCTTTCAAAAAAATATGAATGACTTGGATTTTATAATAGATCTTATTGAAAGATCAATTGATGATAACGCGGAAAATAATATCACATGATGAAATATTATAGCTTCATGATTTAATGATGGTATTGATCAAGATAGGAAGGTAGTGGAAGAAGCTTACCAGTGGATTTCAGAGTATAAAAAGCAGCTATCAGAAGAACTGAAACTCCCTCATCTTAAAATCAAATTCACAAATAATTCATGATATTTTATTGAACTTCCAATTTCACAGGTATCTAAAGTTCCTGAATACTTTATTCAAAAACAGACGATGACACAAGTTGTTCGTTATACGACGGATAGACTTCGAGGTTTTGAGCTCAAACTTCAAGAGGCTAGTTCCCATTTATTTGAAAGAGAATATAATTGTTTTATTGATATTCGTGATAATATAATGAAACATTTTAATTACTTATATAACATTAGTAGATATATATCTGAAATTGATTATTATTCTAATTGAGCATACATTACTGTGAACAAATGATATTGTACACCAAAAATCACTGAAAAATATGCTTTAAAAATACTTTGATGAAGGCATCCGGTTATAGAAGTAAATACACAGGACTTTATTACAAACGATCTAGATTTTTCAAAAAAAGATTTTGTTCATGTTATTACGGGACCTAATATGTGAGGAAAATCAACTTATTTGAGGCAAAATGCTCTTATTATTTTATTAGCACATATGGGATATAATATTCCTGCTATAAGTTGAGAAATTCCAATAACAGATAAAATGTTTTCTAGAGTATGATCATGAGACAATTTATTCTTGTGACAATCTACTTTTATGTTAGAAATGCAGGAAATATCTTATATTCTCCATCATTCTACAAAAAAAAGCTTTGTTATTATCGATGAGATAGGACGAGGAACAAGTACCTATGATGGAATGAGCCTTGCCTGGTCTATCTTGCGTCATAATCATGATGAAATAAAAGCAAAAACATTATTTGCTACACACTATCATGAGATTATTGATCATGCATGAGAATTAAAAGGAGTAAGTAATCATAGTGTGGCAGTTGGTGAAAATGATGATAACATTGTTTTTTTGCGTAAAATAATACCATGAGGCATTAAGAAAAGTTATGGTATTGAAGTTGCAAAACTTGCAGGGATACCAGAGAATGTACTATCTGAGGCAAAAAAAATGATGTCTCAGTTACAATTTCCATCACAAATTCAACAACTTTCTTTTTGAGAAGAGTCTAATTTAGAAGTTAAGCTTCCAAAACAAAACGAAGTATTAGAGAAATTAAAAGAAATAGATATAAATTCTCTTTCTCCTATTGAGGCTCTTATAGAGATAAAAAAATTACAAGAGCAGGTTAAAAAATAGAAATAATCAACCCCTTTTTTTGAAAAAACTTGAATAGCTCAAAGTAGTATGTAATATTTTGTCAATATTTACATATTTATTTTTTCTATTATGAACTTTGTTACTAAAAATTTAGGTTGGATACTTCTTTTATTATTCTTCTTATTTATGTTGTTTATTATTTCATCAAATGAAAACACTCCTACTAAAAATTCTTCATGATCTTCAATTGAAGTATCTGAAACTAAAGAGGCTCAAGAAAATTTAGATAGTCTTGTTGAAATGATTAACGAAGATGAAACTGGATCATGAGTGCTCATCTCGGATGAGACAATGATGAAAGAAGATGACAATAAAAAGAAAAAGTCTCTATTTGGATTTTTATTTGGGAAATCTTCTAAAGAGCCTCAAGAACCTAGTAGTTCAGACGAGATAGAGCAAACTAATGAAGAAAATATCTCAGAAATACTATCTGATGAAGTTGATACAGAAAAATCTGAAAGTCTCTTATCTAAAATTTTTACAAGAAAAGGGCAAGATGACTCAGATGAGCCGGATGAAGAAGAATCTACTCAATCAGGAGAAATAATGGTTGTGAAAGAAAATAAAGTAAGTGTTGATAGAGATACTCTTATATGAGCAGCCTGATCATCAAATGTTAGTAATACTAAGAATGTTATGAAAGCATCAGGTGTAAAACATTCTATTGCATATGCAGATATTAGGAAATATGCACCAGAAGTACTAGGAGAATCATCTATGTATCCATGAATCAACTTAGAAACAAAGATAGGAAAAAGTTTTGAAATAGGAGTACATTCTCTAAAGCTTAATAATAAATACTTTAACGAAACTCTTGCTTATATTATGAGGGGAGATACGGTGAAACAATTAACAGAAGAAAATAAATACGGATGTTTCGAAGTAGAGATTACTCAATCAGTACTTGATGCTAACCAAGGAAAGAAATGATATGTATGTAAAAAATACCTACAAGATATACCTTCTAGTGAAGATACATCTGAAGAAGTATTATCAGATAACGACACGAATGTAAATGAAAGTATTGTGATTACTACAAAAATTTGAGATCTTATAGAAGTAAAAAAAGATGGAGTTGTAGTTGGAGATGCTATTCTTTCTAAGGGAGATCTTATTGATCAAATGACAAGTGGTGGATCAGAATGTTTTACAGGAAGAGTATACCAATCTAATACAGCAGAAATAATGGGAGTTGTCGGACTTGTATGTGCAGCAAATCTCTACTAAAATATCACTTTGATTTTAGCCTATACTTACTATACTGTAATTGATAGTATATTAGTTATTAGTGGATAATGAAATCATCAAAAATTCTCATCCTTCATGATACCTTTCTTTATAAAGGATGATGAGAACGTCTTATACTTATGATGGGGAAAGCTTTGCAATCAGATATAGCATCAGGTTTCTTTAGCCCAGGGAGTTTTGATCTGAGAAAGGAATGATTTACGGGAAAGATAATTCCAGTATCTTCAGAGATATTCGCAAAATGATTTCGTCATATCAAACTCAAATGGAACTTTCTTTTTTCAACCAAGTTTATAAAAGAGTATGATACAGTAATATTTAGTGGAGATTGTATTTCAGCAGTACGAAACTGCTCTAAGAAGACCAAAAAGATATACTATTGTCATACACCACCTCGCTACATATATGACCTTCATCATCTCTACCTCAAAAAAGTACCTTTTTATTTGCGACCATTTTTTAAATTAGCCTGCATTATATTTAGATATTTGTATGAAAAAGATCTTTCAAAAATGGATCTTATTCTTACAAATTCTGAGAATACAAAGGCAAGAATTAAGGAATTTATATGAAGGGATTCCTTTGTATTATATCCTCCAGTTGATACAAAACGTTTTACTGAAAAATGACAAAAATGATATTTTTTAAGTTTTGCAAGACTAGCAGATGCAAAAAGAGTAGACAGAATAGTTGACGCATTTAGGATGATTCCAGATGAAAAACTTATAGTTATTTATGGCAAGAATGATCCTCAAAGAGAAAAAATATTTTCTTTAGCCAAAGATTTTAAGAATATACAACTCATTACGCTTGATGATAATGATCTTTTATATGAATATATATGAAACGCAAGAGCTACAATATATATTCCAATCGATGAGGATTTTGGTATGAGTCCAGTTGAATCAATGTCCGCAGGGAAACCAGTACTCTGAGTAAATGATGGTGGACTTAAAGAAACTATTATACATAAAGAGACTTGATATCTCATCCCAAAACAGGCAAATACAGAGGATATTATATTGGCTATAAAGTATTTAAGTCCTGAAAAGTGTATTTCTATGAAAAATACTTGCAGAGATAGAGCCTGAGATTTTGGATTAGAAGCATTTGAAAACAAACTCAAATCATATATACAATAAAAAACCTGTTATTCAGGTTTTTTATTTTTTCTCACAAGAATCCCAAATAAATTTAAACCATGTTCTATAACTTTCTGCGAGTTGAGCATTGACCATAACAAATATCGTTCCAACTTCTCAAAAATTTCATATTCAAGCTGACTTGAATGTCACTACATGATCTCCAAATACATCCACAATACCAGGAGTTTCATATCAATCTGGAAGAAACCTAAATTCTCAACTAGTACTATCTTGTATATCTTTTCTTACTTTTACTCGAGGGTCAAAAATAATTTGTATCTTTTTTCACTTAAGTTTCATCATTCTTTGAAAACTTTCTTCAAGCTCTCTTGGTACTCAAGGAGTCATCCAGTTTCATTTTGCTCATAAAAAATAGCAATCTTCAGCAACATTTGCTAGGTCGCGCATATAATTTTTATATCATTCGAGTCATTTGTATATAAATGCTGCTTCTTTAGGAGGCTCTTTACTCCTCATATCTACGAGATAGGGAAGTATTTTCTCAAATGTCTGCTGTTTTTCTTGCAACATTTCTTGGAGTTTATGAGGTTCTGCTGCTGCGTACGTATTTTCTTTTCATCAAAAAATTGAGAAAATAACTCACTTTTCAGTCAGACGAGTCATAGTATCATAAATATTTCTTCTATGAATTCATGATTTTTTTGCTATATCAGAGACGCTTGATTCACCAAGCTCTAACACTGTCTCATATATTTTTGCCTCATTTTTTGACATTCATATTTCTTGTAATTCCTTGAGAAACATAGTTATAGTATTAAAATATATTATATAGGTGACAATAGTCACCAATTGGTGGTATTTACCACTCTTTAATTATAAATACAGTATAACATGCTTAATAAATAAAGCAAATATAGATATATTAATTTAAAAAAATGGGGATAAAGAAAAATAAAATACTTCTTCTAGGGTATGGAGGGACAATAGTTATGGTAGTAAGAGATAATGTTGTAGAACCTGCAGCTGATGTACAAGAAATATTCGATATGGTACCACGTATCAAAGAGTATGCAGATATAGATCTTAAAATACTTTCAAATGTAGATTCTACGAATGTTATACCAGATGATTGGACTAAAATTTCAGAATATATATTTAAGCATCGTGAAGAGTATGATGGATTTCTCGTAGCTCATGGAACCAATACCATGTCATATAGTGCCAGTGCAGTTGCTATTGCTCTTGGCTTAGACTTTGGGAAACCTATAGTATTTACAGGGTCGCAACTGCCACTTACAGTTTGGGGAAATGATGGAGCGTTTAATCTGGAAAATTCAGTAAAAACTTTAAATCAAGCAATTGAAGAGTGAATCAATGAATGTATGATAGTATTTAATGATTTGATTCTCAGTGCAGGTAGGACAGTCAAAATATCTGAGAGTAGTTTCAGAGCTTTTGAATCACCATCTGTATCGCATTTATGAGAGATAAAATCCACAGGTGTATTCTTCAATAGAAATCTAAAGTATCAAGAAAAGAGAAGCTACCTAAAAAACTATACTCCCATCAATATCAAATTTCAAACAGGGATTGTTACTATCGATCTCACTCCTGGGCAAAATCCATTTATTATTCGTTCGGTTCTGAACAATCGCTCTTGTCGAGGAATTATTCTCAAGTCTCATGGAGCTGGATCTGTTCCTACGATAGGGGACTACTCGTTTATTCCACTTATCGAAGAAGCTACAAAAGGAATAGGTATACCAGTACTTATATCAACAAAATTTGTTTGAGGTAACTCCTATAAAGAAACCAATGATGAACCAGCAATACTTGCTATAAAAGCATGAGCAATACCAACAGGGGACCTAACTGATGTCATGGCTGAGGTAAAACTTATGTGGTTACTTGCTAGAGGAATCACTTCTCCTGAGCAGATTAAAAAAGAGATAGTAAAAGACTATATAGGAGAGGTAAATGAGATAGAATATTAAACTTCATATAATTTAAGAGTAATAAAAAACTCTTCAGAATTTTCTGAAGAGTTTTTACATTTATTGATTTCTTATGCCATAGCCTCTAAAGCTTCTTTTTCTGTATCTACTGTAGGTATAATAGTAGTGATTCCTACGAGTTCAAGAACATCTTTTACTCCTTCATCACAGTTTGAGATATGCATGAGTCCGTCATTGTCTTCGAGATTTGAGAACACATCAGCAATATATCCGATAGATTTAGAATTGAGATATTTTAGACCTGCGAGGTTAAAAAGGATTTTTTTATCTGAAAAATCACCGATTTGTTCGTATACACTTGTAAAAGTGTTATCAGCATTTGTTTCATCTAATTCACCTGCAAAGTCGAAAACTATTACGTCTCCTTCTTCTCTTTTTGTTACTTCTATGAGAGTTTCCATGCTTGTAAAAATTATTTGTAAATAAACATATACAAGTATTATATCCTAAAATATTTTTTAGAGCAAATTTTCACTCATTAAAACCTTGATATGATTCAATCCTACAGTCTTGATAACTTGCAAGAGCTACAAATAAGCATCAAAAAACCCTCTATTATCTTTCTTTATGGGGATTTGTGAGCAGGGAAAACGACTCTTTGCCAGAATATTATTCGAAAGAATACTCATATAGATAACGATGTTACATCCCCAACTTATGTATATTATAATAAATATGAAGATATATATCATTTTGATTTATATAGAGCAAGAGATTATGATGAGTTTGTTTCGATTGGGTGAGAGGAAATACTTGATAATAATGAAGGAATAATTCTTGTAGAATGGCCGCAAATACTGGAGAAATATTATAAAGCTGATATAGAGATATATTTAGAGAAAACTCTCATAGAAGGGGAGAGGAGTATTAAAATTGTATATAATAAATAGTCATATATTGATTTATTCTTCTATACTTTTTACTATTTCTCTAAATCTAAGGTATTCTGTGATTCTCAATCATGTAAATCGACCAAGCAAGAAGTTTATAGGAACCAGCACTATTATGAGTTCAGGGTAAGCCATAAGAAATACGAGTATACTATTTATATTATAGATGAGATAACATATAAGAGATACTATGAGAGTCCCTGTAAGACTCTTTTTATATTCTCGAAATTCTTTAGATGTTATGATAGTAATGAGTTTTTCGGCTACTATAAAGAATAAAATAATATATAAGATGTTATTAATATTAATGCTGAGAATATTGAAATACTGAAGTGCTTGATAAAATAGTATAAATACAAGAACATTTATTATTGTAATAAATGTTACCTTTGGAGTATAGAGAAGAGTATATTTGCTAATAAATCGAGAAATAAGTATATTACAAACTATCAAAAAACACATAAGTCATAGTGTAAATGGTATTCATACCTGTATATATAAGAGTGTAATAAATACTGGTATAATACTTCATAGAGTAGAGAGTCATATAAGATGCTTTGCTATTCATACAATTGTGAGAAATAGTGGCAAGAGAAGTATAATATATATATCAGAGAGATTTACTCAGTTGTTTGAGAGATCATTTACAAATTTAGAAATGAAGAATGCAGGAGCAATAGTTGTATTTTCTATAATAGGGGTATAACTATAATTATTTGTTTCAACTTCTTTTTCAAGATCCATAATCTTTTGTGGATTCTTAAGTGTTTGAAATCTAAGAGATTCGTCAATAATAAAACCGTTTTTTATAAAGTCCTTCCCCGCAATACTATTGGCTATATAGTTTCTGAGTATTGATGTATTATATGCTGATATGAGTACTACATTTATAGATGATGTATCGAGGTTCTCTACACGTATTTGAGAAAGAGCTGAAAAGAGAAATTCTTTTTCTCACCATATAGCAAGATAATTAGAGTTTTCAGGAAAAGATAATTTATAGGTATTGAGAGAGTCTATTATTTTTTCTCATGATAGCTCTCACTCACTAATATTTCATATTTGATATACATACACTCATAGATCTTCAGCTGCATCAATATAGTCGAGAAGAGCCTCTTCATCTACATTTTTACTTATAAGAAGAGGAAGACTTTCTTTATATACAAATACTGAGAGATCTGAACTATATATAAGTCTTTTTTCTTCATCACCACTCTCACTTGTGATAGGTGTGAAAATATTGAGTTCTATAGCTTTTTCTCAGAGAGTATCAAACGTAGTGGAGAGTTTTGTACCTGTTTGTGGATCACGAGAAAATACTTCCCATACATACTCCAGTTGTATATCTCCAAAATTTTCTTGTAGTGATTCTGCAAGGTCTGAGATATCTATTTCAAATTGATTTCCTAGGTAATTTTTATCTTGATATCCTATGCTATATTCCTTGAGAGTGTCTTCTAGCTCATCTATGGTTGCTGCCTGAGTATATGATAAGCAACTCATGAAAATTAATAGGAAAGAAGTAGTTATTCGTAGTAGCATAGTTTTATTTTCTAGTAAGTATAATAACAAAAGTTTTCAACATGATCTTTAAATCAAGTAAGAAACTCCAGTTTTCTATATAAAATATATCGAGTTTTGCTTCAAGAGCAAAGTTATTCTCGTCACGACCATTCACTTGAGCCATACCAGTAATCCCTGGTTTTACGGTAAGGAGTCTTTCTTGATACTGTTCATATTTCTCAACCTCTCTTGGTTGATGTGGACGAGGACCTACAATACTCATACTTCAGCTTATAACATTAATAAACTGAGGAACTTCATCTAATGAATACTTTTCTAAAAAATTTCAAATTCGAGTTTTTCTTGGGTCTTTTTTGATTTTATAGAGTGGGCCATCTCGACTACTACTCTTTTTTATGAGTTCTTGTTCTATCTGAATGGCTGGGTCATTTTGATTTGATGTTCCATAACTTTCTTTTATGCAATATTTCCACTTGAGATAGCGGAATTTGTAGCAATTAAATATTTTTCAATTCTGCCCTATACGTCTATTTTTG
>CALHAQ010000015.1 GCA_937931775.1 uncultured Candidatus Altimarinota bacterium
CTCGTATGCATGAAAAAATCCTTATAAATATATAGAGTATTTATAAGGATTTATGAGAGAAGTGGTAGTTTTTTGGTGTTGACGATACTAATAAATAAAGACAAATAATGTTCTACTTTACTTTTATAAAAAAACGATACAATTGTCATCGTTTTAAAATATACTTATGCAATACAAAGTTTTTGGCTGCAAGGTCAATAAATACTATACAGACAGGTGGCTCAATAGTGAGTATCTCGCAGATAAAAGTGGGACTTTTGTTGCAAGTTGTGTCGTGACGGATAGTGCCAAGCGTAAGTGGGTTCGTTTTGTGAAAAAAGAATTGCAAAATATATCTTGAGAGCAAAAAATATATATATCTGGTTGTGGTGCTTTCAAAGATGGAAAAGCTCAAGATAATTTTTTTACTCTCTATCCTGACTTAGCTATTTCTCAGGAAAAAATAGAAGTCCTAGATGAAGCTCCTCTAGAAGATTCACATAAAGAATCTCTGAGAGAAGAAACACAGCAGTATCATCAAGAAAATCAAGTAAAAAACAAAATAGATCTCTCAAAACTACAAAAAGCTCAAAAAACTCAGATATATACGAAGAAATTTATTCTCATCCAGGGCTGATGTGATAGTTTTTGTAGTTTTTGTCTGACGGTTCAAAAGCGCTGAAGACACTTTTATAGAAGCAGAGAAGACATCGTAGAAGAGATACAAGATTTTGAAAAACAGTGAGGAAAAGAAGTAGTACTCACAGGAGTAAATCTCTCAGCTTGGGGACTTGAAAATACACATGATATTAAGAATTTTTCATCAGATGTTGTAAAAAATGGGAAGAGTGGTGGAAATCAATCTCGTTTTGCTGAGTTATTACATTATATACTAGAGAATACATCTATCCCCCGAATACGTATTTCTTCCCTATGACCTGAATTCGTTACTGACAAGGTTCTTGAAATACTCTCCAATGAACGTATATATCCCCATTTTCATTTTTCAATTCAATCAGGGGCAACAAATGTGCTAAAATCTATGGCACGTCACTACGATGGAGAATACATGAAGAATTTACTCCTAAAAACTCGTAACATCACAAGAGATGATAACGTATCTATCAGTATATGAGCAGATCTTATAGTGTGATTTCCTGGAGAAACAGAAGAAGATTTTATGCAGACCTATAATATGGTAAAGGATTGTAAAATCACTAAAGTTCATGCCTTTCCATTTTCAGCTCATACA
Source organism: uncultured Candidatus Altimarinota bacterium (assembly GCA_937931775.1). GTDB lineage: Bacteria > Patescibacteriota > Gracilibacteria > BD1-5 > UBA6164 > JAACSU01. The sequence continues at coordinate 1,232 of CALHAQ010000015.1, forward strand.
ATGTGAGAGTCAGTTCCAGCAGGGAAATTTAAAAATCAAATCTCCGAAAGCATTAAAAAAGATCGCATGAAAAGACTTATGGCACTTTGAGAGAAGATAAGAGAAGAATTTAAATCATCTCAAAGTGGAAAAGTATTAAAAGTATTAGTTGAAAAATCTTCATGAAATGAGTTTTCATGATGGAGTGAAAATTATATAGAAATAGACGAAACTAATTTTAATATAATAACTGGTAAGCGAGAAAGAAACAATATTATAATTTGAAAACTAATATAAATATATTAATAGTTTTTTGCTGTAGTTTCATATAAGATTTGGACCTCCTCAGCAGAAAGCTTTCTATTATAGACGCGTACTTCATCTATTCTATCTAGACAATAATTTGCAGCACCATAACACATAGCCTGAAGATTAATAGTACTGTTTGCAAAATCCCCAATATCTACAGCTGTATTTGCTACTCCGTCCTGAAAGAGTTGAGTATTTCCATTTGATTCAGTCGTCGCTACAAAATGTTGCCAACTATCTGTTTTTCTTATTCCTGTAGAACCTACATCCCATCCATTTCAAAGATAATAATAATTTGTATATAAAGTATATCAATAAAAGAGTAAAAGTTCTGCTGTTCCTGGTCCATATCAGAAAACAGCTCAAAAGTTTACTACAGGTCTCACTGATTTTTCATAACTCATTGCAACAAATGTATAGTCATTCGTAGAAAGATTCACTACATACGGAGTCTCTATTCTTGCTGTCCTAGTTGTAGGGTTATTATCTTCTGCATGACCATCGATAAATTCTATATTTCCAAGTGGAGTACCATGATTTCATTTTCCACTCAGATCTTTTACTTTTTGCACTCCATCAACTTCTACAAAATCCTCTAAATTATAATAAAGTACTAAGCTTGGATCTAGTTGTATTTTTGATTCATCCACCATACTATAGGCTAAAAGTCCAACAGCAGGAAATATTTCGTTATCGGAAAATACGATTTCATAACTAGTTCCTGTCGTACTATCGAGATCTAATTCCCCTGCACCTTGTATACTCTCTAGTTCTTGAACTGGATTGTAAGTAGTATCTTCAAGAATAATTCAAAGTTTGCTTCACTGAGACTTTGGGTATCTCGTACTTAGGTCCACAGCATATGTATTTAATCATCTATCCAGAGTAAATTCTCATGTGAGATAATCATTTTCTTCTAAAAATCACATTACTTGAAATGATCGTTTGTCTGCCGAAATAAGATAAGTGAAGTAACTATCATCCTTAGGATCTTGTCCTCCATTTTGGTAATCAATGGTATTAAGAACATTTACTCCAGCATATCACTGGTATCACATGGTGCTTCAACTAGCTAGTAAGGTAATACTATCATCTGGAATTGGTAGCTTTTTATTATTTGTTCCAACATAGAGTTGAAGTGAATCAGACAATTTTCATAGCTGAGAGATTCTATTTGTATCTCTTGCTCATATGATGTAGTTTGTATATGATACAAATCATATAGCAGAAAGAATTGCTACTATAGTTATTACTACTATAAGTTCTACAAGAGTAAATCCATATTTTTCTAACTTCATATATATAATGAGTATGATATAAATACTCCTTTATTTATACAATTATTACTTAATATTCCAAAATTTAGTGATTGACTCTATCAAGCTTATAGTTTTATAAATAAATATTGTGTAAAAATAAAAATACATAGAATGAAAACATGCCATATATCATACTTATAGCCTGACTTTTGACGCTTGATACTATCACAAAATTTTTTGCTGAAAATAATTTTATCAGTGAGCTAGTTTTAGTTCCAAATTTTCTTTCATTTTACTATGCGCAAAACACAGGTATAGCCTTTTCACTTCCTCTCACATGAACTCTCTTAAAAGTCATCACAGTTATTTTGATTTTTGCTATTTTTTGGTATTATTGGACACAGGAAAGGTTAAAAAAATCTATTAATTTAGATATAAGTTACTGTTTTATATTTGCATGAGCCCTGGGAAACGCATGGGAAAGAATATATAGGAATTATGTTACAGACTTTATCTCAGTAGAATACTTTTCTATCTTCAATCTTGCAGATAGTTATATAACACTCTGAGCCATCTGAGTTATATACTACTATATGAAAAATAAATAATAATTTTCTATTATGGCATTTGGACCAAAAAAAATAATAATTTCAGATATTGCATTAAACTCTCTATGAGCGATGATTGCTGGTTTCATAGGAAGTATACTGATACTTATAATAGTATTTGCAACCTCAAGTATCGTAAGCATACCAGGAAGTTTCGAACAAGCACGACTAGGAGGATCTACAAATCCTATGTTCCCATTCATACTATCATTCATTACATTCATTGGAACTTTGATATCTCTCATACTTTCATCGATACTTCTCAACATGACTTCCCCTGAAAGATATAAAAAAAATAATACTACCTATGCTCAACTCTGATTCTTTGGTATTTTAACATACATATGTATTACTCCTGTATATATATATACGGGTCTTATCAGTTATGACAATATAATGATTATTTTTATTACACATTGTATAGTTCTAACTTTTGGAAGTTCTAT
>CALHAQ010000016.1 GCA_937931775.1 uncultured Candidatus Altimarinota bacterium
TGCTGCTGAAAATACGAGAGGAAGATTAAACAGTTTATTAATAGATTTTTTAGAATTTTTAAACAGACCATCATATCTTACCAGAAGTTTTTTTACTATAAAATATGTAATTATTGCAATAAGAAGTCATGCTATTACAGCATGCGTTTTTTCTATATGAATTATTTTTTTAAGTCATTTGAGTAATAGATAACTACTAAAGGCTCAACTCATCACGGAAACATATACGGGAACCCATGTATGTGCAGCGTCATGACGAGACTCTCTTTTCATAATCGTTGTATCAATACTCCAGAGAAGAAATGCCGCAATTGATCCTCCAAGTAGAGGTGAGATTACCCAACTTGCTACTATTTGCATTATTTTAGCCCAGTTAATAACATCAACTCCAAGTGCAATAATACCAGCTCATACAAGTCATCAAATTACAGAATGAGTTGCGCTCACAGGAGACTTTGTATAGGTTGCTATATTTATCCATACTGCAGATCCCAAAAGAGTAGCGAGCATGATAGAGATAAACACAGCAGGATCTGTAACTCCTGACGCATCGATGATTCATCCTTTAATAGTATTTACAACATCTCCACCAGCTATTATTGCACCAGCTGCTTCAAATATTCATGCAATAAGGATTGCTCATCCTATAGTAATTGCTTTTGATCATACAGCAGGACCCATATTGTTCGCAACATCATTTGCTCCTATATTGATGGCAAGATAAAACGCGAGCATTGCAGCTACGAGAAGTGTTATAGTCACCATCGATGCTCACCCCGAGAAAAATATAATACTCATAGTTATGAGAAATAGGAATATTATTGGAAGTAATAATTTCCCAAGCGTTGATTGTGCGGCAATGTTATCAAGAAAGCCCTGTATTCGCTCTGTCATGTATCTTTATAAGAAAATAATTCAGTTACTATAAAGTGTAGCATAGATTATTTTCTTGCGCAAAAAAAAGAGCTTGATTATAGAGCTCTTTTGAGGGAAGGAATTAACTTTTATTTTTCTATTTCTTCAGCGATTGTTTTGAGGCTGTCGAGATATCATTCGAGGTTGAGACCTGTTTTTCTGAGATCTTTATATTTTTGAAGTCTTCGAAACATTTCGAGATGAAGATTATCATCTTCATCGAGTACATCAGATCCATAGTTTTCATTAAAATAGAGAGCATTATGATATTGATGGTTTCAACCAGTAGCTTTGAGTGGAATTATTATAGAGTGTATACCAAAATAGAAAAGCTCCCAAAGAGTAGAACTTCCTCTGGTGATTGCTATATCTGATTTAATATAGAGTTTTGCGAGTTTCTTTTGTGATATGAATCCATAGGTACTTACATTATCAAAGTCTTCAAGTTTTTCTTTGATTTCTGGGTTTTCATTTGTTCCAAGAATCACATTGAAATCTATATCTGAACAGTCTGGAAGTATTTGAGTGAGATTCTCAAATATTTTTTCTGATCACTGACTTCCTGCTATTACTAATACAGTTAGTTTCTCATTTTCGTTTTTATCTATAGATTTTACACTATCAAGCATTTCAGGATTTACTATAGCTCAACAATGAATATGCTTCTTATTTTCTTTATCAGTATTTTCATTCGAAAAACTATAGAATACTTTTGTAGCAAGCTTGCTTGTTATTTTATTTGCCAGCCCCATAATAGAGTCAGACTCATGTATATATATTTTTTTTCTGAGAATAAAACCTGCAATACATGCAGGAACGGATACAAAGCCTCATTTTGAGAAGATAATATCACCTTTGTATTTCAGTATATAGTAAAGAGATTCAAATACTCCTGTAAGGTTTTTGAGAGGCTCATAGAAATTCCTGATATCGAAATATCTTCGAATCTTTCCAGCTGATATATCGTGGAATTCTATATCATGCGTGAGGGCTGCATCTTCTTCTAAAGATTCTCTTTCTCCAAGCCACATATAATCATATTTTCCATCTACTCAAAGATAATTATAAAGACTGATAATAGGAGTTACATGACCTCATGTTCCCCCTCATGTAAATATGATTTTCTTTGCTGCTGATTTACTCATGGATTAGAGTTTTATATAGGATAATATATGTATTATGAAAAGATTCAACTGAGATGCAAATTTATTTCTTTTCAGGTATTTCATAGAAATAGTAGCTCATACTATTCCTACCACTGTTCCTGCAAGTATATCCATTGGCCAATGAACTCCTGAGATAATTCTGGATAAATTCATGAGTATAACCCATGGGAGAAAAGTCCAAAATACTTTTCTATAATTGGCTAAATATAATGCTGAGAGAAATGCAACAGAGACGCTTGCATGATCAGAAGGGAAACTTGCATCAGGTATATGGTCAAGTAATAATTTCCCAGCTCAAGAAATAGCTGTTTCTGGACGATCTATATCTACAAATTGTTGTATTATCAGGGATATCCCTATTGCGAGTAGAGTAGAATAAAAAATAAATAAGAGGGTTGATTTATTTCCATTATTACTCTTTTTGTATGTGAAATATATCCACATAGAAGTTAAAAATAGAGGTAAAAAAAATATTGGGAGATCTGCAAGTATTGGAGAAAATATCGCTATGAAAGTATTTCCTGAAAGATTATTAAAAAATTGAAATAATGTGATATTAAGTTCTATCATGAATTATATATAAAAAATATTTTCCTCATTGTAAGGCAAAAAGAAGAGAAAACAACTTTGAAAAGTGATAATTTATGCTATACTAGGAAGCATTATACATGTAAATAAATATACAAATGGATTTAGAAATGGAAAGCAGACTAGAGGGGACAAGAGATATGTTTCCTGAGGATCATAAGTATCTGACATTTCTAAAAAAAGTATTTCGTCATGAATTTCGTAAAAATGGATTTCGTCGTATTTCTACTCCTATGCTTGAGCAGACATCACTTCTTAGAAAAGCTTATCCTGAAAATCATAATAGATATGGACTTTATCACTTTCAAACTAAAAATGATGTAGACGTTTCTCTCCTTCCATCAGCTACGGTTGGTATTATGAGAGCTTATATAGAACATGAAATTTTTAACGAGCTTCAACCAACTTATTACTATCATATGGAGAGATGTTTTCGTCAGTCTCGAGAACGAAAAGAACAATATGTTATAGGATGAGAAATTATTTGAGAGAGTGATCCTATTATAGATGCTCAAAATATCTATATGATATATACAGCACTCCATAAAATGTGACTTTGAGATGATGTCGTAATCAGAATAAACACATACGGGCAACAGAAGGAGATGGATAAGTTTTATGAGGAACTTGAAAGTTTTTTTGATAATAAAACATGAATTATGTCTCCTGAAACAGCCAAGGCATACCAGACGAATAAGCTTGCTGTGTTTTATTCAACAGATGAGGATGATATGATTCTTGCGAAAAGCGCTCCATCTATACTTAAGTTTCTCAAGAAAGATTCAAAAAAACATCATGAAACATTTAAGATGTATCTTGATGATTTAAATATTCCATACATAGAGGATCATACCCTCTTTTTCCCAGAAGAAATGTATACGAATTCTATATTTCAATTTGATGATAAAGATGGAAATAAAATCGCAACAGGAGGACGATATAATACTCTCTCTAGAGATCTTGGTTCACCAAAAGATTATCCAGCAGCAGGTTTTGCTTTAGATGTCGGTCATATTATAGATGATCTAAAATCTCGACATATTTCTCTAAAAAATAAAGATCATATAGATCTCTATTTTGTTCAACTTGGAGATGAAGCAAAAAGGGTAGTATTCCCACTCTCTCTTGAAGCTCGCGCGAAGTGAATTAATACTATGGCATCTCTTGGAACACCATCCATTAAGGAGCAGATGCTCAAAGCTCAGAGAATCTGATCAACTTATGTCGTACTTGTGGGTCTTATGGAAGCAAGAAATGGGATATTTCAGGTACGAAATATCCCAGCAGGAACGCAGGAAGAGGTCAAGAAAGATGAACTTATAGACTATATTATAGATAAGATAGGAAAGGATAAGCTTGATTTTTATGAGCCTAGTCGTGATCTGCAACAAAATGAACCCCCAAAGCAGGAGGAATAAAATAAAAAAGACGCTGATTATTCAGCGTCTTTTTTATTTTATTATGAATTTTATTATACTCTAATTTTTGTGATTTTCTGACCTGCTTTAAGTCCTTTTTTTGTGATAGCTTTTCCAGTGACACCAGCTATAAATACAATGAGACCTATAATAAAGTAGAAGATATCTACAGAAAGAGTAGCGGTATCTACAAACATCCCAGAAATGATAAATAGAGTAATACCAAAAGCTATTTGCAGAATACGAGTTCTTCCTCTTGAAAGAACATTTATGTCGAGTCACCCAAGAACTATAGGGATAGCTCAGATAGCCATAATAGTGTAAGAAATATAAATTTTTGCATCACTACTAAGAGCTATTCCAAATAGAGAGTCTTCAAGTGTTAGGTTTTGTAGATTAAAAGCTACGATTCAGATAATTATGAGGAGTACTCAAATAATGATTTTTGCATATCGAACTTGCTTATCTGTTGGTCTTTTCATAAGTAGACCCAATAGTTTCATCATTGTATGTATTTTTATAGAATTATTCTCGCGAGTAGTAGCATACGGAAAACAAAAAAAACATCAAAATAATTTTGACTTTTCCCCTGGTTTTATATAATAACGGAGCTTGAAAATATTGGGGTGTAGCCAAGTGGTAAGGCATCGGACTTTGACTCCGACATGCGTAGGTTCGATCCCTACCACCCCAACCATTAAGTTAAGTCTCCTTTGAGACGAATGACGAAGTCAGGAGTCACAAAGAGAGTTACATCCGTCAGGATGCATTAAATTTTTAAATGATACAGAATCGATCACTTCTTGCAGAGGTGTAAAAACGTAAAAAATAAGTAAATTAGGGATTTATTTTTTCTGTTTTTAATTACAGAATTTTGTATTTACATAATTATATATTATATGTTAGCAGTAGTAGAACTAGGAGGGAATCAATTTATGGTTCAAAAAGGTGATATCATCGAAGTAAAAAAACAAGATGCTGAGGTTGGAAAGAAAATCTCTGTTGAAGCTCTTCTCGTTGCAGATGCGCAGGGAAAAGAAGTAAAAGTAGGGACTCCTATGGTTACAGGTTCAAAGGTAGAGTTTAAAGTACTTGACCAGAAAAAAGGACTGAAAGTAAGAGTATTTAAAATGAAAGCAAAAAAGAGATTCATGAAAAATACTGGTTTTAGACCATCTATAACACAACTAGAAGTAACGTCTATTAAATAATATAGCATCAAGGCTATATTTTTGGTATAATTACAGAGAGTCTTAAGAAGATTTTAAGTTAGATAGATATAATTCCCTGAAAATACGAAGATATTTGGATAGAATAATTTCT